>CAZBWH010000001.1:0-80603 GCA_964495595.1 uncultured Burkholderiales bacterium
CAAACCAGGGCCCAGGCATCGTGCGTCGTCATTGGTCAGTCCTCGAAAGCGGATGCGGGACGAAGTCCAGTTCGACGATGCGCGTCCACTGGATGTCGTTGCCTTTTCAACCAGCAGTTTGGTGAGTTGCTTGAGCAACCCGTTTTCGCCAATCAGGTCTTCCGGCTTTTGGTAATCAGCCAACAGGCTGTCCAGCAATTCCTTGGGTACGGCTTTCTTCGCTACGGTCATCATCGCTCCTGGCAATGTTGCAGTTTCCTGCAAGGGGACCGTTTACACAAAAATTCTTACACCCTCTCTACTGGCAGAAGCTACTTGATCAGGGGAAGAACTGCGCCCGCGCGTGGACTGATGATGGAAGATTACGAAGGCGCAGCTGAAATCGAGCGCGCGTGGCGCGAGGGGCTGACGCCGGACCCGCTTCTCACGGTGTCGGAATGGTCTGATCGCCACCGGATGCTCTCCAGCAAGGCGTCCGCCGAGCCAGGGCGCTGGCGCACCAGCCGCACGCCGTACCTAAAGGCGATCATGGACTGCTTGTCGCCGACCTCGCCAGTCGAGCGCGTGGTGTTCATGAAGGCCGCGCAACTCGGTGCGACCGAGATGGGAAGCAACTGGATCGGCTATGTGATCCACCACGCGCCAGGGCCGATGATGGCCGTCTGGCCGACAGTAGAAATGGCCAACAACCCCGCGACCGGCGTGCCGTACTTCCGTCTGCCCGCGCTTGGCTGGGGCAACGGCTGGGCCACCGGCAACGTACTCCGCTTCAACACCATCGGCAGCCAGTTCCCGGTCTGGGTGGTGCGCACCGTCCAGCAGGGACCGGAGTCCGTGCCCGACGACCACTTCACGTTGCTGATTCGCGGGGATGTCGACACGCCCTGATGGTGTGGGTGCCCCCTGATCTTTGAACCCTTCTCGCAGGAATTCCTATGACCGACCTGACCGTCAAATACTTCAGCAGCGGTATGACAGGCGCGCCCCAGATCGCCAACAACTGGGGCGATCTGGTGACGATGCTCGATGCGTGCCTGATCAATGGCTTCGCCTTGAAGGCCATCGATACGTTGACCTTCGCCGACGGCATCGCCACGGCGACCATTTCCTCGGGCCACGCCTATCAGCCATTTCAGGTGATTGAGATCGCTGGCGCTGAACAGACCGAGTACAACGGACAGTTCCGCGTGCTGACGGCGACAATGAACTGTGTCTACATCTACAATGTGGACGTCATTGAGCTGCCCGGTTCAACGCTGGCTCCAGAATTGCCCGCAGTCGATCTACGATGGCTGCCAACGGTTCGGGGACGAGTTCGTTCTTTTTGAGAAACGTCTGCCACAGCGATTGCCGTGATGTGTCCTGCGCAAACTCATCGGTCAGGCCGACGGGCAGCGCGGCGGGAACGGCCATGCCGCGCCGCTCGAACGTTGCCTTGATTGCTTGCGCCAGAAGGCCGATGTCCAGAGCTTCGCGTTCCAGCAGTACCGACAGATCGAGATAATCCTTCAACCGGCTGTTGGTCATACCCAAGAGCGCAATGGCATGGAGCTTTTCCGCGACGACGGTGTAGACGGGATACGTGCGCAGTCGAGGGGCTGGCAAGTCGCTCAGCAGCACGGGATAGATCGCATCGATAGGGCCGGGCGTCACCGCGTCGCCGAAACCGATGTCGATCTGCGTCTTGCAGCGTGCCTTGGCCAACTCGCCGCTGATGAGGATGCGCGCCCCGGCGTACCCAGCATCTTTCCGGATTTCGTCGGCAACGACCGAGGTCGGGTCGAACACGATGCCGTCGTCGACCACGATGCTGGCGATGTCGCGGAAGGTCTGGGCTACGGAATCCAGATCGCTCGCGCCAAAGCCCAGCAGGTCGGCATCACGCGTAGCCCGGTGCGGCATGTCGTACCAGAGCGTGAACAGTAGTGCGCCCTTGAGTAGAAAACGATCCGCGTGCTGTGATTGGCTCAGGCGGTAGAGGATGCGTTCCAGTGCGAAGCGCACCAGCACCTGATTGAAATCGACGCCCTGCGCCTTGGCGGCATTGAGCAGGCGGGCGCGGACGGAGGCTGCAACATTACTCATTCGATAGCTTCCATATAGGGGCGCATCACATTCGCCACGCGGCAGATCTTGGCGTAGCGCCACAGATCATCCGCCGAGGCCTTACGCTTGGCTCGAACTTCCTTCAGCGCCTCCAGTGCCACGTCCAGCCCGATCTTGTTGCGGTGCTTGAAGCAGTCCGCCACGGTCTTGGCAATGCCATAGACTCGCAGCTGGACGCCATCGCGCTCGTGCACTTCGATACCAGCCGAATAGGTATCGCCTGCCATCTGTACCATCTTGAGAGGCGGATAGTCGATGCGTGGCACATGGCTGCCACGTGGCATGGCGATCCAGATCTGGCGAGGAAGTTGCGTCGTCAGCTCGTGAAATTGCAGTGCGGTGAGCAGGCAGAAAACGGCCTGAGGTGCCTTGACGGCGACAGTGGCCAGGCTTTCGTGCTCGGAGACAGCGCTGCCGGGCAGCCGGTAGATGCCGCGCCCAACGCGTTCCAGATGGCCGGAGGCCGTCAGGCGTGAAAGCACCACCCGTGGCACGCCGATGGCGTCCAGATCGCTGGTACGCAGTAGCCCCTGCTGCTGGAGCAGGTCAAGGACGCACTGCTGGTGGGTGGCGTTTTGCATGACTGCAGTATGTTCCGTTTATTCGTCACTTGCAAGAATATGGAGAACATACGGAACGACGTTAGTCGGCACCAACTCCTCGAATCGACAGTCTCAAGCCAGGGGTGAAAACGGCCAAATCATCTAATCCACGCTCGCGAGGCCAACGTGTTACCATTTGGCCCAGAAGGTGGTCTTGGGTTCGGTTCCGTGTTCCGCCACCAAAATTCAAGCACTTAGCCCGGCTCAAAAGACCGGGCTTTTGCTTTTTGGAATTTGCGTAGGCACTGCGTAGGTTTTTCCGCGCAATCCGTTCGTTGCGTAGGCAGTGCGTAGGCAACACCAGCGCATGCCGTCTCCTCAATTACCGGAAAACCGGTAATTAGATTTTCCCTTTAGGGACTCTCGAAACTCAGCAGCAGCCGAAGGTACGGCAGCATTTTAGGGACTAAAGAAACTACCCCAGCACGTCAACGACAGTCAGCGCAAAAATGCGCCCGCTGGTCTGGGTCGTAACCGGATTTCAAATCTGATTTTGACGAGCATCAGCGCATACCGGCTCAAAAATTAGCCCGTTGATTCTGCTGGTATTTTTCATTCATGGGGTGTTTTCGCAAAACGCTCATGGGGTTTGTTTTCACAAATCAGCCTACCCCCTCAAAATTGAGGCCGTCGCAGTCGTCAGGCTCGAATTTATGGGGTGTTTTCGCAAAACGGGTTTTCAAGCGTTTAGATGTGCTACTGCCCCGCTAATGGGGTTGTTTTCGCAAACAGGGGAAATCCCCCATTTGGCGGCGCTCATGGGTTGGTGTTCGCAGAATCGCAGGGTTACAGAGCGCAATTTTGCGCAGTGCTTTTGAATCAGTGACTTAGCGGCAATCCAGCCGCTAATGGGGTGTTTTCGCAAATACGGCATTTCGCCGCATTTGAATTGGCTACAGGGCAGGTTTTTTGTCTGCGTGAGATACCGTGGGGCTTCGGCTGGTCAAGGGTTCCAAACTTTTAGCCCCCGGTACCCCCAAAGAAAAACCCGCCGATATGGCAGGTCTGCTTTGTCCAAATTCTCGTTTCGGCGGGCACCCGGACATACGGACACACCTAAAGGTGTGTCCGTGTCCGTCCCGGTAAGGGACAGCGTGACGTGTCCCGGACTGTCCCGGCGTGTCCCGCCTGTCTGACTACCACAGCGACCACACATAGCCATCCCAAACCCGGATTTGTTCCACCTGCTGGAGCATTTGAAAAGCCCGGCCAAATGCCTTGCGCTTGGCGTCTGGTGCATCGCTGCCACTGATGCCAGACTTGTAAGCAACATCCCGCCATTGTTCTTCCGTCGCCACTACGCCCGGCGCTTGCATGCCCCAGCGTTCACGCACTGTTGCAGGCGGCGGGGTGCCGTGCTGCTCCTGTGCCAGCTTGAGTGCGTCCAATGCCACCTTGGCGGATTGCGGCAGCTTGCAGCCACGCTTGCCGCCTGCTGGCGCTTCTTCTGGCGCAATCACGCATGACGTTATCGGCTCGCCGTCGCCATCCTCGCCCAGCTCCACCACTTCCAGCCGGAACGGTTGCTCGTTGCCGTCCTGTCCGTCCTTGCTCTTGGCAACTGCCCATGCCCGGCTATCACCGTCGCGTGATACCTCGATAGCCGCATCCAGCGCAGCAAACAGTGAGCTATGCCCCCGCAAGCCTTTGCCCGCATCCTTGCCGGTGTGGTGAACCAGCAGCACCAGCCCACCCAATGCCATTTGCAGCGCCTTGGCGGCCTCGATAATCAGGCCCATGTCTTGGCTGCTGTTTTCATCAGCGCCCGGCGCAGCGCGGTTCAGTGTGTCGACACAGAGCACGCCACCAACAGCACCAGCGGCGGCAATACTTTCGGCAAGTTCTTGCACGTCACCAGCGGCCAGCAGAGAGAACGGCACCGTCATGAAGGAGGGTGTCCGCTTCGTGGCAGCGGGCGTGGTGAAACAGCTTGTGCCAGATCGGTCCTTCTCCGTCGAGCCGCCAGCGCCACAGGGTTTTCAGGCTGACTTACAGGCTGCGCCATTGGAAGAAGCGATCACTCAAGTCCGACAGGCAGCCAGGGAAATCAGTGCGCTGGCCCCAGCAGCAATGCGGCTTGCTGGAAAGACTGGCGCACCTGCTCGGTCAGCGCGGCTTCGTCAACCGGGTGGGTCAGCGGGAAAAGCCGCTCGGTGGTGTCGGTCGACAGGCCTGCGGTTGCCGGCAGGTCCAGCAGCAGGCGCACCGGGCCGTCCGGCTGGGTGCGCAGGCGGGTCAGCAGCGGCTCGCCATTAGCCGCCTGCAAGCCGGGATCGACCAGGATGACGCCCACTGCCCGGTCGGCCAGCTGGCGCTGTGCTTCGTCGACATTGGCAGCGCAAAGCACGCGGTAATGTTCACGCCGCAGCAGCCGCTTGAGGGCCGCCAGCACGGCGGTATCGCGGTGCGCCACCAGCAGGGTGGACATGGCTTCATTGTCGGCTGGCAGCTGCAGCGGCTGGTAGCTGCGCACGAAGGCTTCGATCTGCTCGGCTGGCAGCGGCCGGCTGATCAGGAAGCCTTGCATCACATCGCATTGCAGGGCACGCAGGTAGCGCGCCTGACCGACATCTTCCACTCCTTCGGCAATCACCTCCAGCCCCAGGCTGTGGCCCAGTGCGATGATGGCCCGCACGATCGAGGCGTTGCCGCTGCTGGTGGTCATGTCGCGCACGAACGACATGTCGATTTTGAGCTTGTCGGCTTCCAGTTGTTGCAGGTAGCCGAGCGAGGAATAGCCGGTGCCGAAGTCGTCGATCGACAGTTGTACCCCGAGCGCCTGCAAGTCGGCCAGTGAGCGGAACGATGCTTCTCGGTCGGCCATGACCAGTGTTTCGGTGATTTCCAGCTCGAGTTGCTGCGGCTGGATGCCGGTTTCGGCCAGCGCCCGGCGCACCGATTCGACCAGCCGCCCCTGGCTGAGCTGCAGGGCCGAGACGTTGACGGCCACCTGGGGCACCGGCAGGCCGGCCTGCTGCCACTGGCGGATTTGCCGGCAAGCCTGCTGCAGTACCCATTCACCCAACGGGACGATCAGGCCGCTTTCTTCGGCCAGCGGAATGAAATCGCCCGGCGGCACCATGCCCCGCTCGGGGTGCTGCCAGCGCACCAGCGCCTCCATGCCGGTGATGTCGCCGCTGAGCAGGTCGATCTGTGGCTGGAAATGCAGCCGCAGTTCATCCTGTGCCAGCGCCCGGCGCAGCTCGGTTTCCATGGTCAGGCGATGGCGGGCCTTGCGGGTCATTTCTGCCGAATGAAACCTCAGCGAGCCCCGGCCGTGGGCCTTGGCCTGGTGCAATGCCACGTCGGCACTGCCCTGCAGTGCTTCGGCGGTGTTGCCGTCGGCCGGGTAGAGGGCAATGCCGATACAGGCGCTGCAGTAAACCTTGTTGCCTTCGAGCAGAAACGGTTCGGCAATCGCGTCAATCATCCGCTGGGCGGCCAGATCGACCGGTATGCCTTCGCCGCAGGACAGCAGGACATTGAATTCGTCGGCGCCCAGCCGGGCCACCGCGTCGCGCTCGGGAACCAGCCCCTGCAACCGCCGGCTGACTTCGGCCAGCAGCTTGTCGCCCTGGCGGGCGCCGAGGCTTTCGTTGATGGTAGCGAACTTGTCCAGGTCGATGTGCAACAGCGCAAACGGCTGCTGGCTGCGCTGGGCGTGCAGCAGTGCGTGTTCGAGCAGCTCGGCAAACAACACCCGGTTGGGCAGGCCGGTCACGCTGTCGCGGTGCGCGAGGGTGCGGTATTTTTCTTCGCTGACCTGCAGCATGGCGCTGCGCTGGGCGACCAGGTCTTCCAGAAAGCGCTGCAGGCGCGACAGCTCCAGATGGGTGCGCACCCTGGCGCGCACTTCGTCGATGTCGAACGGCTTGGTGATGTAATCGGCGGCGCCAAGCTCAAAACCTTTCACCTTCTGCTCGGTGGCATCGACCACGGTGACGAAGATGACCGGAATCCGGTCGCCGGCCGGGGTGTCCTTGATCCGCCGGCAGACTTCGTAGCCGTCCATTTCCGGCATCATCACATCCAGCAGGATCAGGTCGGGCGGGGTGGGACCCAGCACGATTTCCAGCGCCTGATTGCCGTTGCGCGCCACCATGATCCGGTAGTCGCTTTTCAGCGCTTCGAGCAACTCGTGGATGTTTTCCGGCAGGTCGTCCACGACCAGCAGACTGGGCGTGAGGCTGAGTTCGCTGGACGAGGTGATGTCGAACAGCACCGGCTGGTGCCGGTAGCGCTTCAGGTCGAGCTGGTTGCGGATGCGCATGCGCAACAGGTCGGGGTTGATCGGCTTGGTGATGTAGTCCATCACGCCAAGCATCAGCCCGCGTGCTTCGTCGGCCGCTTCGGTGACGGCGGTGACGAAAATCACCGGAATGCCGGCGGTGAGCGGGTCTTGCTTCAACTGGGCCAGCACGGCGTAGCCATCCATCTGCGGCATGTGGATGTCGAGCAGGATGAGATCCGGCTGCGGGTGCTGCCGGGCGAGCAGGAGCGCCTTTTCGCCGCAGGTGGCGGCGGTGATGGCGTAGTCCTCGCGCAGCAAGGCCATCAGGGCGTGCAGGTTTTCCCGCACATCGTCAACGATCAGCAAACGGGCCCGCTTGTCGGGCTGGCCGGAAACGGGTTGACTGGGGGTGGGCGGGAGGGTCATCGGGAGTCTTCCGGCAAGGATTGCTGCAATTGTTCCAGTACCGCTTGCGCGGCGTCGAGGTCGAACACGTCGACCAGTGCCGCCAGCTCGGCGGCGCGGGATTCCTGGCTGCTGCCGGCCAGAGCGGCGCACAGTTGGCCCAGCAGCGGCTCGGCCGCGCCCAGATCGTAGGCCAGCGCCGCGCTGAGCCGGGCTAGCAGATCGCGCAACTGGACAAGACTGAGCGGGGCTGCGCGGTGGTTGGTCGCTGGCTGCGGCAGCCGGTCGATATCGGCCAGCAGCTCGGCAAAGCGCTGACGGGCCTCGTCCAGCAAGGTGTCCGCGGGCGCATGGCCCTGCTTGAGCAAGGTGTCGATGCCGGACAAGCTATCGAACAACCGATACGCGCCCAGGTTGCCGGCCAGCCCTTTCAGCGCGTGGCAGGCGGCTTCTGCCTGCTGCAGCTCGCCCTGTTCGACCCAGCGCAGCAGCCCGGCCAGCGAATCGGCGTGGTGTTCACGGAAGCGGTACAACTGCTTGCGGTAGGCATCGGGCTTGCCGCCGATGCGGCGGATGCCGTCGCGGGCGTTCAGGCTGGTCAACCGCAGCAGATCGTCTGCGCTGGCAGGTGTGTTAGCGGCTGGTGCGGGGGCTGGCAGTGCCGGTGGTTCGGGCGGGCCGTTGCGCGGCACCCAGCGCGCCAGCGCCGCCAGCAGCCGATCCGGGTCAATCGGCTTGGTGACATGGTCGTTCATCCCGGCGGCCAGGCTTTTCTCGGCGTCCTGAGCCATGGCCAGCGCAGTCATGGCGATGATCGGCAGGCGGGTAAAACGCTCCTGGCCGGGCTGGCGAGCCAGTGCACGCATCTGCCGCGCTGCTTCCAGCCCGTCCATGACCGGCATCTGGATATCCATCAATACCGCGTCGTAGTCGTGTGCCTGCACCTTGCCCAGGGCTTGCAGGCCGTCGCCGGCCTCCTCGACCACCATGCCGACGCTGCGCAGCAGTTCAGTGGCAAATTCGCGGTTGATGTCGTTGTCTTCCACCAGCAGAATGCGGGCGCCGCTCAGGTTGCCAGGCTGCAGCGGGGCGACCGGCAGCGCATCGGCGGCGGGAAACAGCCGCTGCCGGCCCAGCACGTTGAGAATAGTGTCCAGCAGCAGCGACGGCGATACCGGCTTGATCAGGAATCCATCAACCCCGGCGCGCTCGGATTGCTGAAGCACGTCTTCCCGGCCGTAGGCAGTTACCATGATCACTTTGGGCTTGGGGACAATCGCCGGGTCGTCGTGCAGGCGGCGAGTGGCCACGTCGCCATTCATGCCGGGCATCCGCCAGTCCATCAGTACCAGATCGAACGGCGCATGGGTGGCTGCCCGCAGCGTGGCAAGGGCGCTGTCGCCGCTGGCGGCGGTGCTGACCTGCAGATGCAGGAAGCGCAGCATTTCTGCCAGGATGGTACGCGACACCTCGTTGTCGTCGACCACCAGCACCCGCAGCCCTTGCAGTAACGGGCCGGCACGGGCAATCAGCGCCTGCTCGTGCATCAGCGCCTGGCGGGCAACCTGCAGGCAAACGGTGAAGCAGACCATGGTGCCCTTGCCGGGCTCGGAGCGCTCGACCCACACCCTCCCGCCCATCAGCTCGATCAGATGCTTGCTGATTGCCAGTCCCAGCCCGGTGCCGCCAAACCGGCGGGTAGTCGACTGGTCGGCCTGGGTGAATTTTTCGAACAGCCGCTCGCGCACCTCGGGGCTCATGCCGATGCCGGTATCGCGCACGCTGATCTGCAGATGGATATCCGTTTCGTCGACGCCCAGGCAATGGAAAGACAGCTCGACCTCGCCCTGCTCAGTAAACTTGATTGCATTGCCGCACAGGTTGAGCAACACCTGTCCCAGCCGCAGCGGGTCACCCAGCAAGCGGGAAGGAATCGCCGGGTCATAGCGGATCAGGAACTCCACCCCCTTCTGCTCCGCCTGCAGGCCAATGGTGTCGGCCAATTGTTCCAATACGGCTTCCAGGCCGAATTCGATGTGTTCGATGTCGAGCTTGCCGGCTTCGATCTTGGAGAAATCGAGAATGTCGTTGATGATCCCCAGCAGCGAGCGGGCCGCCCCTTGCGCCTTGGCCAGATAATTGTGCAGCGCCGGGCTCATGTCGTGCTTGAGGGCCAGGTACAACATGCCGAGGATGGCATTCATCGGGGTGCGGATTTCGTGACTCATGTTGGCGAGAAAATCCGATTTCATCCTGGCGGCGTCTTCGGCCAGCGCCTTGGCCTGGCTCATCTGCTCCAGAGCGGCGCGCTCGGCGCTGATATCGGCAACCACCGCCACCACCCCGCGCGACAGGTCGGCAGGATCAATGGCGCTGGCAGCCAGCCTCACCCACAGCAGGCTGCCATCCTTGCGCCGCAGTGGCTGTTCGCGCCGGAGTGGCTCACCGCGCGGCATACCGGCCGACATCTGCCGGGTCAGCGCCTGCCATTGCGGCTCGTCGACAAACCAGTGCTGGGTGGTCTGGCCAACCTGTTCGCCGAAGTCGTAGCCGAGCATGGCATCCATCTGCCGGTTGCAGCGTTCAATCCGGTCGTCGCGCAGCAGCAGGATGCCGACGCTGGCCGAATCGAACAGCGCCTGCAATTCTGCCGTGCGCTTGCTGATGGTCTGCTCCAGCTGGTCGTTGAGCACCCGCAGCAGCGCCTCGTTGTCGGCCAGCCGCTGATTCGAGGTCAGCAAGGCCTGGTTGCCGGCTTCGATGGTCTGCAACATGCCGTTGAACACCGCCACCAGGGCGCCGGTTTCGTCCTCGCTCTCCTGCACCGCTCGCAGCGAATAATCCTTATTCTCGGTAATCCGGCGCGCCGTGTCGGTCAGCCGCAGCAAGGGCCCGGACACCAGTCGCTGCAGCCGGGTGGCCAGATAGAAGGTGATGCCGCCCGTGGCGAGGATGATCAGGGTCAGGATGAAGACGAAGTTCTGCCACAGCAGGTTCAGCTCGCGCAGGCTGGCGCGGATGAACACGGTGCCGATCTGGGCGCCGTTCATGGTAATCGGCTCGTACAGATGCAGATAGTCATCGACAAAGCCGCTGCTGCTGTCAGCCGGCACCCGCGACGGAAAGGTAAACGGACGCTCTTCGCCACTGTTGTAGCGGGCAAACACCCGGCCTTCGCCATCGAAGATGCACGCGGCGGTCACCGAGCGCTTGGCTTTCAGCGCGGCCAGGGTTTCCAGCGCCACCTGATCGTCGTTGAATGTCAGCGCTGCCGTGTTGCGGTCGCCAATGATGCGCGCCAGCGAAGTCAGGTCGTGCAGCATTTCCTGCCGCACCCGGACCCGCTCGTAGAGCATGAAACCCGCCCCTTCCAGCAGCAGCGCCAGCAGACAGGCCAGCACCGTGAGCAGGATCAGCTTGGTCTTGATCGACAGTCGGGTAAGCGAGGCATGCATTAGGAAGAGTCCTGAATGGTCGGCATAATCAGCGTACGGTCCTGGCCAGCTCGAACAGCTTGGCACTGATTTTCAGATTGGCGCTGCGCGCCGCTTCCGGGTTGATTTCCAGCCGGATGCGGCCGCTTTCGGCATAAAAGCCGATCACCCCGCCCCGCTGGGCAAACCCCTCGCTGTCGCCCACGGTCAGCACCGGCAGACTACGCACCCTGGCCAGCACGTCGGCCGGCTGGCGGACGGCGCTGCCCAGAAACAGCAATTGGCACTGGGCAGGATCGCCGCTGTGCTCGGGGTCAATCAGCAGCGGCCGGTTGTTGACCTGCCGGTTGGACAACTCCGCCAGCAGCGCACCCAGCTGGCTGTCGCCCTGCACGCACAGGCGTAGCTGCTCGCCAGCCGGGGCGGGCCAGCTGACAAATTTGGTCAGGTGGTAGAGATACGCCGCCTTGACCTTGTTTTCCAGCGCGTCATCCGGCCCGGCTACTGCCGCAGTGGCCCACAGCAGGCCAGCACCGGCCAGCAAGCCAAGGCGGGTCAACGGCAAGCCGGCCGTGGCGCTCAAAATGTCACCGTCACGCCAGCCAGCGCACTGGTGCCCGGATCGCGAAAATCAAACGGCATCGGGTGGCGCCGGTCGAACAGGTTATTGACCTCGACAAAACCGCCGAACGCTGCCCCACCCTGCCGGACTGGATCGCTTTGCAGGCGCAGATTGGCCAGCGCGTAGTGGCCGTATGCCTTGCGGCTGCTTTGCGCCGTGCTGTCCCAGTAGCGACCTACCCACTGGCCGTAAGGCATCAGTTGCCAGCCAGACCGCAGCGGTACGGTCAATCCGGCATTGAGCATAGTGTCGGGTACAAACGGGATCGCGGTGCTGGCCTGATCGTGGATCAGCGGGTTGTCGATCTGGGTGCGGGTGCGGGTCAGGTTGGCAAAGCCGCCCAGCTGGCCGGCCGGAGCGTAGCGCAGATCGAGCGCCACGCCGGTCGAGCGCGCCGACCCGGCATTTTCGGAACGGGTTTGCGAGGGAATGGCGCTGACGACGTTGGTCACGATGGCGTCGTCGAGGGTATTGAGAAACGCCCGCACGCCGATTTTCAGTGCCCCGGCCGGCTGCCAGTCCAGGCCCAGATCGCGCCCGAGGCCGCTTTCCGGCCGCAAGCCTGGGTTGGCCAGCTCGCCGCTGGCCGTGGGTACGTTGACCGTGCCGCCGATCTGCTTGGCCGACGGCACCATGAAACTGCTACCGGCATTGGCATACAGCGCCACGCCCGGCGCCGCGCTGTAGCGCAGCCCCAGGCTCCACAAGGTTTTGCGCCAGTCGGCACTCGGCACTGCCGGCTGCTGGCCATCCAGCAAGGCATAACGGTGCTGGATGCGGTTGTGGCGCAGCCCCAGGCGGAATACCCAGTCCTGCCACTGCAGTTTTTCCTGGGCGAACAGCCCGGTCGATCGCGCCTGTGCCTCGTTGCCGGGCAGCCGGCCACCGCCGACCGGTTCGCTGGCGGTGCGGTAATCCACCCACTGCGCGTCGGCCCCGACGGTCAGCAGGGCACGCGGGCCGTGCAGATAGCTCAGGGTCAGATCCAGCGGCCGGATCGTCTGCCCGGTGGTGTCGCGGCTGATCAGCGCATCGCCGGCTGGCCAGTTGTCGTTGGCAAAGCTGCGATCCGAACGCCGCTGGCCAGCCTTGACCTGCAGATGCAGCGATGGGTTGAGCTGGTTGGCGTAGGCCAGATTGAGCATATCGTAGCGGTGGTCGAAATCACGGTTGGGACGGCCCATGTCGCCCTCGTGCCCGGCGTGATGGACGAACAGCGACAGTGTGTGGTCAGGGCGCCCCAGTGACTGGCTGAGTTTGGCGTAGACCTTGAGCTTGCGGTAATCGGGATGATTGCTGGTCTGCAGCCACGAATTCTCGGCGCCGTACTGGGTGTAGTCGGCCCGCTCGATGCTTGCGCCGGCAAAATAGCTCAGGCCCTCGCGCCGCCCCTGGTGGTAGAGCCGGCCGTGCACGGTGCCGGCGCTGCCGGCCGCCCACTGCATCCGGGTCAGCGGCGCATCAACCCGTTCACGCAGGATGAAATGGGTCGTGCCCGCCAGCGGCGCCTCGTTGCCGACGAAATCCATCGTCAGGTAATTCGAATACATCACCGCCGCCGGGCCCTTGTACGCCTCGACCCGCTCAATGGCCCACACGTCGATGCTCATCGCATCGGCAAACGAATCAACCGGCAGCCCGTCGAGCAGATAGCTGTTGTATTTCGGGCCCAGCCCGCCATACGAGCCCCAGTTGGCATCGTTGCGCGACAGCACATTGACGAACTGGCCCGACGAAAACTGCAGCAGCGCTGCCAGATTGCCCTGCTGGCCGGCCAAGGTATCCAGCTCGGCCCCGCGCAATACGGTGATGCTCTGGGTGGCGGAATCCGCCGGCTGCGCCACCTTGGCATCGGTCACCACGATATCCGCCAGCTGGTCCAGCGAAGTCAGGTCGACAAACTGCCCCAGCGGCATGGCACGAAACGCGCTCCCGTCCTGGTCAGCCCCGGCAACCGCCCAGCCCGGCCACACCAGCACCAGCATTCCCCACCACCGCACGACGCTTTGCATGTTCACCTCCCACTTGCCCTGCCCCGCAAGGCACCCGCATTCAGCATAGCAACCGCCGGGCAAACATGAACGGCAAATCGGCCACCGTTTGGCCAGCAATACGGGTTACGGCTGCGACGCGAGACAGCGTTCGGCGGTATGCTGTCACGGTTTCGATGGCCAGGTGGAGAGATTCGATGCGAGCCAGAGCGGTTGGTGAGTGCTGGGTGGGCAGGGCGATATTCTGGCTGATCTGCTGGCTGGCCGGCACTGCGGTCGCGCTGGCAGACCCGACGCCGGCCCGGCTGGAAGTGTTCGTGCGCGAAGGCTGTCCGCACTGCGCGGCGGCCAAGGCGTATTTGCCCGCCTTTGCAGCAAGCCGGCCGGGGCTGCAGGTGGTGCTGCGGCAGGTAGACCGCGACCCGGCGGCGCAGCGCGACTGGCAGCGGGTGTCGCAGGCTTCTGGCGTGTGGCCGCCGGGGTTGCCGACCTTTGCCATCCAGGGCCGGTTGATGGTGGGATTTGACGACGAACAGCGCACCGGCCCCTTGCTGGCGGCGCTGGTCGATCAAGCGGTGGTGGCGCCGGCGCTGGAGTCGGGCTGGCTGGGCACGCTGAGTGTCGAGCGGCTGGGGTTGCCGCTGTTCACGCTGGCGATCGGGCTGCTGGACGGGTTCAATCCGTGTGCGATGTGGGTGCTGCTGTTTTTGCTGTCGATGCTGGTGCACCTGCGCAGCCGGGCGCGGATTGCGCTGATTGCCGGCACCTTTGTCGCCACGGGCGGGCTGATCTATTTTGCCTTTCTGGCCGCGTGGCTGAACCTGTTTTTGCTGCTGCCGCTGACCGACGCGCTGCGCTGGGGGCTGGCTGCGCTGGCGTTGGCGATCGGTGGAGTGAATGTGGCAGACGCCGCCCGTGGCGGAAGCGATTTCACCCTGGCGATCCCGGCGTCGGTCAAGCCGGGGCTTTACGCACGGGCGCGGGCCGTGCTGCGCGGCGAAACCCTGCTGGCATCGATGGCCGGAGTCATGGTGCTGGCGGTGGTGGTGAATTTTGTCGAGCTGCTGTGCAGCGCCGGGCTGCCGGCCCTGTACAGCGCGGTGCTGGCGCAGCAGCCGCTGGATCAATGGCAGCGAACCGGCTATCTGGCGCTGTATATCGTCGGCTACGTGGCGGATGATTCCCTGATGGTGGCGCTGGCCGTGACGGCACTGGGCAGCAGCAAATTATCCGAACGCAGCGGCCGCTGGCTGAAGCTGGTGAGCGGTTTGACCATGCTGGCGATGGGCGGGCTGCTGGTGCTCAAGCCAGGCTGGCTACTGTAAAGGTCACCGGGCTGCAAGCCGCTCTGGTATTGCCTCGCAGGCCGGCCTGCAGACCGCGCCCCTATTGCCTTGCAGGCCGGTCAGTAACGGCGGGTTTCGCCGATCCGCATCACAAAAAACTGCTCGGCGTCGATTTCGGCCTCCTGCAGCGCCGTAGCCAGATCCCGCGGCGGCTGGTCGAGCGGTTCGTCGGTCAGCTCGAAGCAGCCCCAGTGAATGGCAAACGCCTGGCTGGCCCCCAGATCGCGCAGTGCCTGCACCGCCTCCCACGGGTCAACGTGCTGGGCACGCATGAACCAGCGCGGCTCGTAGGCGCCGATCGGCAATGCGGCCAGGTCGATGCCGGGAAAACGCTGGCCGATGTCGTGAAAATCTTTGGAATAACCGCTGTCGCCGGCAAAGTAAAAGCGGAACGCCGGGGCATCGACGATGAATCCACCCCACAGACTCTGGTTACGGTCGGTCAGGGTGCGGCTGCTCCAGTGCTGGGCAGGAACGAAATGGATCGTCAGCCCCCGGACAAGGTGCGACGCCCACCAGTCCAGTTCGATCACATCGTGCAGGCCGCGCCGGACAAACCAGTCGCGCAGCCCCAGCGGCACCAGAAAGCGCGGCGGGCCGCCAGCCTGGTCGCGCAGCCGGCGCACGGTGTAATCATCCAGATGGTCGTAGTGGTTGTGCGAGATCAGCACCAGATCGATCGGCGGCAATTGCTCCAGCGCAAGTCCTGGCGGGCTGTGGCGACGCGGACCGGCAAAGGGCACCGGCGAGGCCCGCTCGCCGAACACCGGATCGGTGAGCACGTTCACCCCGCCCGCCTGCAGCAACACGGTGGAATGGCCGATCCAGGTCACGGTGGTCTGTTCGCGGTTGCGCTGCAGAAAATCGACCTGAGGCTCGGCACGCGGCAGACGGTAGCCGCCTTCCGGCTGCCGTGGGTGGCTGTTGCGCCAGGCATCCCAGCGCCAGCGAAAAAAATCGCGCCCGCCGGGCTCTGGGTGCGGGTAGTTGTTGCGAAAACCGTCGGGAGTGTGGTGAGGACGAGAGGGAGGCATGGCGCCATTATCTGCGGCAAGCCACGCCGGCAGCAAGAGCCCGGCCAGCAACGCCAGCCAAGATATTCGCCCCGCTGCTGCCCGGCTGATCACGACCGGTCAGTGTTCCTGCACATACTGGCCAGGTGCGTCGGCCAGCTTGCGGTAACGGCGGCTGGCGGCCGGCGGAGGCACTTCTGCGCCGGCGCTGGCCAGCAGCCAGTCGCGCCAGTCTCCCCACCACGATCCCGCCTGCTGGCTGAGGCCGAGCTTCCAGCTGTCCGGATCGGCCTGGCCCTGAGCCTCGCCGCTCCAGAAGGCCCGCTTGGGCGGATTGACCGGCGGATTGACGATGCCGAGAATGTGGCCGGAGCTGGACAGGGTGTAGCGCACCGGCCCCTGTACCCGCTGACTGATCCGGAAAGTCTGCCGCCACGGGGCAATGTGGTCTTCCTCGCAGCCAACCGCGTACAGCGGCAGGCGAATGCGCGCCAGGTCGATCGGCTCGCCGGCAATGGTCAGCGCATCGGGCTGCACCAGCCGGTTGTTGAGATAGAACTCGCGCAGGTAGAACGCATGCATCCTGGCCGGCATGCGGGTGGTGTCCATGTTCCAGTACAGCACATCGAACGCCGGCGGGGTTTCGCCGTACAGGTAGTTGTGCACCCAGTAATGCCAGATCAGGCTGTTCGAGCGCAACATGCGGAACGAGCTGGCCATTTCCTTGCCATCCAGATAGCCCTTGCTGTCCATCATCCGCCCGATCGCCTGCAGCCCGCCTTCGTCGATGAACACCTCGATATCACCGGCCTTGCTGAAATCGGTGAGGGTGGTAAACAGCGTCCAGCTGGCCACCGGCATCGCAGCCGGGTCGCTGAACTTGCGCGCCAGCCAGGCCATGTAGATCGACACTCCGGTGCCACCCAGGCAATAGCCAGCCAGGTTGACCTGGTCGCTGCGGCAGATGCTGCGGGCCACATTGACGATCTGGTCGATGCCTTCGACGATGTAATCATCCAGCGTCACGTCGCGCATGGCGGCGTCCGGATTTTTCCAGCTGGTGATGAATACGGTGAACCCCTGTTCGGTCAGCCATTTGACCAGGCTTTTCTTGCTGGTCAGATCGAGGATGTAATACTTGTTGATCCACGGCGCGACAATCACCACCGGCACCGCACGCACCTTGTCGGTGGCCGGCAGGTACTGGATGACTTCCAGCAGCCGGTTGCGGAACACTACCTGCCCCGGCGTCGTGCCCAGATTCTGTCCCACCTTGAACGGCCGGGTATCGGTCATCGAAATATCGCCGGCACGCCAGTCGTGCAGGAACATCTGCAGGCCATGCTGCAGGCTCTGCCCACCGGATGTGACCGCCTTCTGCATCGCCACCGGATTACTGAACAGGAAATTGGTCGGCGCCAGCGCATTGAGCACCGTACGCATCCAGAACGCCCCGCGGCGCCGTTCGGCTTCGGACAGGCCGGGGGTTTCGTACAGGTGATCCTGCAGCCAGTGAGTGTAGAGCAGGTACCACTGCTTGACGATGTCCCAGGTGGGGCTGTCGGTCCACACCGGGTCGGCAAAGCGGCTGTCTTCCGGGTGAGAGGCCACCACGTCCTCGCTCGGCATCCCCAGCGCCCGCATCCACGAATGCTGCACCAGCGCCAGCCATTCGTTGGCCAGATGCTGGCTGGCCTGCATCGCCTCTTGCGGATGATCGCGCCAGGCGGCCTGGGCACGCCAGAGCGTAGTGATCATGCCGTAGGGGTCGAACGTTTGCCCCAGCCGCTCTTGCAGGCCCTGGTAACGGTTGCAGCTATCCTTGCCCGCCAGCATGCAAGGGGGATCGTTGTGCGAGAGAAACATGGAATACCTCCGTCCTGCAAGCAGGGGCTGAGGGCCGGCAGCCGGCCGTGAAACAGAGGTTTAAGCATAGGCAGCGACCCCGGCAGCAGCAAGCCGCCGCACTATTTGCGCCAGAACGCTGGCGTAAACAGGATCAGCAGGGTGAACACCTCCAGCCGGCCCAGTAGCATGGCAAAGCTGCACACCCAGACCTGGAAATCGTTCAGGCTGCCGTAGTTTTCCGCCGGGCCAAGCTGATACAGGCCGGGGCCGGCGTTGTTGATGCAGGCGATGACGCCGGTAAACGCGGAAATGAAATCCAGCCCGCTGCCCACCAGCACAAAGGTCAGCACCACGATGCTCATGAAATACAGAAAGATGAAACCGAGCACCGATGCCACCACGGCGTTGGGGATGATCGCCCCGCCGATCCGCACCGGCTGCACCGCAGCCGGATGCAGCAGCCCGACCATCTCGCGGCTGGCCTGACGGGCCAGCAGCAAGGTACGGATCATCTTGATGCCGCCTCCGGTCGAGCCAGAGCACGCGGTAATGCAGGACAGGAACAGCATCCACAGCGGCACGAAAATCGGCCACTGGTCGAAATCGACACTGGCAAAGCCACAGTCGGTGGCGATAGACACCAGGTTGAAAGCCACATGCCGCAGTGCGGTCCAGAAAGGATGCACGCTCTGCCAGCTCAGGTAGGCCGCACAGCCAACGATGCTGAACGCGAGCAACAGCAGCATGCTGCGCGCCTCGGCATCGCGCAGATACGCCCGCAGCGACTTGCCGCGCCAAGCCAGAAAATGGGTGGCAAAGTTGACCGCTGCCAGCAGCATGAACAGCACCAGCACCAGTTCGACCGCCACCGAATTGAAATGGCCGACGCTGGCGTCGTGGGTGGAAAAGCCCCCCAGGCTCAGCGCGGCAAAAGCGTGACACACCGCATCCAGCCAGCCCAGGCCGCATGCCCGCAGCGCCAGCGCGCACAGCACGGTCAGCCCGGCGTAGATCAGCCACAGGTTTTTTGCAGTTTCGGTAATGCGCGGCGTCAGCTTGGCATCCTTGATCGGCCCCGGCGTTTCGGCCTTGTACAACTGCATGCCACCAATGCCGAGCAACGGTAGCACCGCCACCGCCAGCACGATGATGCCCATGCCGCCGATCCAGTTGAGAAAATGGCGCCAGAAATTGATTGATTCCGGCAGGTGGTCAAGCCCGGACAATACCGTGGCGCCGGTGGTGGTCAACCCGGACAGCGCTTCGAAATAGGCATCGGTAAACGACAGGCCGGGAATCGCCAGCATCAACGGCACCGTGGCCACGGCGGCAAAGCCGGTCCACAGCAGCACCACCAGAATGAAGCCGTCGCGCGGCTTGAGCTCTCGCACGAAGCGGTGCGTCAACCCCCACAGCACGCCGCCGGCCAGCATCGACACCAGCATCGCCACCAGAAAATCGACCGCCATGCCATCCTGCGCCAGCAGAGACACCGCCATCGGAATCAGCAAGGTGCAGGCAAACAGCATGATCAGTTTGCCCATCACATTGGCAATCGGCAGCACTTTCAGCCAGGGGGAATCGCGGCGCAGATGCAACAGGTGCAGCATGGTCGCTCACCAGAACCCGAAACCGACTTCGAACAGTTTTTCCACCTTGGGCAGCAGGCGCTTGTTGGCAACGAACACGATCAGGTGATCGCCCGTTTCCACCTGCAGCTGATGATGTGCCATCAGCACCGCATCGCCGCGCACAATGGCGCCGACCGATGCTCCGTCGGGAAAATGAATCTCGTGCAGCCGGCGCCCGACCAGCCGTGAGGTTTTGCGGTCGCCGTGCGCCACCGCCTCGAACGCCTCGGCGGCACCGTGGCGCAGGCTGTGTACCGTGGCCATGTCGCCCCGCCGCACATGCGCCAGCAAAGAGCCGATCATCATCTGCGACGGTGAAATGGCGATATCGATCTTGCCTCCCTGCACCAGATCGACGTATGCCCCGCGATTGATCAGCGCGATCACCTTGCGCACGCCGATTTTCTTCGCCAGCAGCGAGGCCATGATGTTGTCTTCGTCGTCATTGGTCAGCGCCAGGAATACATCCATTTCGCCGACGTTTTCGTCGTCGAGCAAATCCTCGTCGGTCGCCTCGCCGCGCAGAACCAGCGTGTTGCGCAGTTTTTGCGCTAGCCAGTCGGCCCGTGCCGGGTTGGATTCGATCAGCTTGACCTGGTAGTCGTTCTCGATTGCCCGCGCCAGCCGATAGCCGACATTGCCGCCGCCGGCAATCATCACCCGCCGCACACTTCGGTCGACATTACGCAACTCGCGCGCCACGGCACGAATCTGCCCGGCCGGGGCGATGAAAAACACCTCGTCGCCCTCCTGCACCGTAGTGCTGCCATCGACGGCAATCGCCCGGTCGCTGCGGTAGATGGCCGCCACCCGGATATCGACCCCGGGCAGATGCTGCGGCAGCTCGCGCAGTTGCCGGCCGACCAACAGGCCATCGGAACGGGCCCGGATCGCCACCAGCCGTGCCCGGCCATCGGCAAAATCCAGCACCTGCAGGGCTTCTGGGTAGTCAAGCAACTGCCGCAGCCGCTGGGTGAGGATGTCTTCCGGGCTGATGGCAAATTCAACGCCGAAATGCTCGGCCAGAAACTGCGGATCGTGGCGGTGGTATTCGGTCGAGCGAATGCGGGCGATGCGGGTCGGCACGTTGAACATCACCCGCGCCAGCTGGCAGGCCACCATGTTTACCGCGTCCGACGGCGTTACCGCCAGCAGCAGGTCGGCATCGTCCAGCCCGGCCTCGCGCAGCACCCGCGGCTCGGCGGCGTTGCCACACACGGTGCGCAGGTCAAAACGGTCCTGCAGGAATTTCAGCCGCTCGGTGTCGGGGTCGACGATGGTGATATCGTTGGTCTCGCTGACCAGATGCTCGGCCACCGAACCGCCCACCCGGCCGGCGCCGAGAATGGTGATTTTCACTCAGGCATGCTCCTCGAGCTGGCGACGGGAAAAACGGATGCCAAGCTGCTTGAGCTTGCGGTACAGATGCGTGCGCTCCAGGCCGACTTTTTCTGCCACCCGGCTCATGTTGCCGTTTTCCAGTTTGATGTGGTGTTCGAAATAGTGGCGCTCGAAAATGTCGCGCGCCTCGCGCAATGGCAAATCCAGCGCATCGGCGGTGCCCAGGGTCTGGCGTACCACATACGGCGCCAGCAGCCGGTTGACATCCTGGGCGCTTATGTCTTCACTGCCAGCGGTCAGCGCCAGGCTGGACACGATGTTCTGCAACTGGTCGAGATTGCCCGGCCAGTCGTGGTTGCGCAGCGCATTCAGCGCGGCGATATCGAATTTCACCGGATGGCCCCGCCGCTCCTCGATCTGGCGCTGCAGGATCTGCACGGCCAGTTCGGGGATGTCTTCGCGGTGGGCACGCAGCGGCGGCAGCACCAGTTGCAGCCCGGACAAGGCGGCAAACAGGCCCTGGTCGTAGCTGCGATCCTGCAGGATTTCGGCCGGCGGCCGGGCAATCGCCGTCACCAGGCGGATATTGTATTTTTCCAGCCGCGCCAGCACCTGCATCAATCCTTGCTGGGCTCGCGGCACCAGCTTGCCGATTTCACGCAGGAACAGCACGCCGTTGGCCGATTGCTGCAACAGCTCGGCCGGGGCATCGAGCGCCTTTTCGGCGCTGGCTGGGGCAACGAACACCTGGCCCGGGCCGACAAAAAAATGCGCACAGGCTTCGAACCCTGCCCCCGGCTCGCCGACCAGCAGCACCGGCGCTTTCAGCGGCAACACCCGTTCCAGTTGCTTTTTCAGCTCGGCGATCACCGCCCCCCGTCCCAGGCTGGACAGGTTCAGCTCTGGCCGAAGCCTGGCCACGCCGCCCTTGAGGGCTTTTTGCACCGTGGCCAGCAACTTCTGCAACGCAATCGGCTTTTCCAGAAAATCAATCGCACCGATGCGGGTGGCCTCGACGGCGGTGTCGACCGTGCCGTGGCCAGACATCATCACCACTGGCATGGTCAAGAAACCGTTGTTGGCCCATTCGCGCAGCAGGGTGATGCCGTCGGTGTCGGGCATCCAGATGTCGAGCAAGACCAGATCGGGGCGCATCTGGGTGCGAATCCGGCGCGCTTCGGCGGCATTTTCGGCCAGCCGCACGCTGTAGCCCTCGTCCTGCAGGATTTCCTGCAGCAGTTCGCGGATGCCGATTTCGTCATCCACGATCAGAATCTGGTTTCCTGCCATAGTGCCGTGTTCCTGCCAGTCAATTTTCAAAATGCCGCCAACAGCCCGCTAGAGCTCGGCCAGCGGCAATTCCACTTCGACGCTGGCGCCGTGCGGATCGATATTGCGGATGATAATGCTGCCGTGGTGTTCCTCGACGATTTTTTTGACGATTGCCAGTCCCAGCCCGGTGCCCTTGGCCTTGGTGGTAACGTAGGGCTCGAACAGGCGCTTGCCCAGATCTTCAGCAAAACCGGGGCCGTTGTCCTGCACCTGCAGCAGCGCCCGGCCGGGCAGCAGGCGAGTGGCCAGCCGTACTTCGCCGGCCGGCTCGGCCGGAATGGCATCCAGCGCGTTCTGCAGCAGATTGTGCACCACCTGCCGCAACAGGGTGGCATCGCCGGCCACCAGCAGCGGCTCGCCCGACAGCGCCATCCTTACCGGGCTGGACTCGTACAGCGGCGACATGCAGCGCAGCAGGCCGTTCAACTCCAGCGGCTGCAGCACACTGCGCGGCGAACGGGCGTAGTCCTTGAAGGCATCGACCATGTTTTTCAGCGCGGCCACCTGATTGACAATGGTAGTGGTGGCACGCGCCAGCATCGCCGCGTCGGCCGGTGCCAGCCGGTCGGTCAGCCGGTGCTGCAGCCGTTCGGCAGAGAGCTGGATCGGCGTCAGCGGATTCTTGATCTCGTGCGCCAGCCGCCGCGCCACCTCGCCCCAGGCGGCATCGCGCTGGGCCTGCAGCAGATCGGAAATATCGTCGAACACCACCACGTAGCCACTGTCGCTACCGGTTTGCAGCCGGGCGCCGCGCACCAGCAGGGTCAAGGGGCCACGGCCGCCGGCCAGCTCCAGCTGCAGTTGCCATTGCTGGGCGTGCGAGTCGGCAAATTCGCGCCGGATGCCGTCGGCCAGCGCGGCCAGCGCGGGAAACACGTCGGCCCAGCCGCGCAGTCGGACATGGCGCAGGCAATCGAAGTCGTAGCCGGTGATCTCGCTGGCGCTGGGGTTGACGGCGCGCAGCCGCATTTTTTCATCCAGCGCCAGCACACCGGAGGTGAGGGTCACCAGCACGCCCTCCAGATAGGCGCGGGCCGATTCCAGCTGGGACTGCTGACTCTCCATCGCGGCCGAGGTTTCGGCCAGCTGGTGGGTCATCTGGTTGAATGACAGGGTCAGCATGCCCAGCTCGTCGCGGCTCATGACGGGCTGGCGCTGGCTGAAATCGCCCTGCGCCACCGCCCGGGTGCCGGCCGCCAGCACTTTCAGCGGCTCGCTCAGGCGTTCGGAAAACAGGAACGCTGACGCGATGCCGGTCAGCACCGCCAGCAGCAGCGACAGGGTAAGCGTCAGGCCGTAAATGACTTTCAGCCCGCCGCGGGACAGGAACAGGCGCTGGTATTCGCCGCGCACCTTCTCCACCGACTCGGCGTCGTCCGACAGCGTTTTCGGCACCCGCTGCACCAGTTGCAGGTAGTGTGGCTGCCCGTTGAGCAGCAATGGCGCAACGGCGCGCAGCACCAGCCCGCCGTGCGGCAACGATTCGATGGCGTGGTAGTGGCGGGCGTCGAGCAGCTCGCGCAGGGTGCCGTTGTCCAGCACGAGCAGCGGCAACGGGCCGGTGCCGGCGTGGGTGGCCAGTCGCCCGCTGGCGTCAAACAGCGAGGCCTCTTCCAGCGCCAGCGCTTGCTGCACGCTGCGCAGCGCGGTCCGCCACTGGCCGCGTTCGAGCGGCGTCAGCCGGGGAATGGTTTCGCCGGCACGACGGGCCAGCCCGGTCAGCTCGTTGTGCAGTGCCAGCCGGCCCAGGTTCAGCCCCTGGTCGAGCGCCTTGTCGACCCGGACATCGAACCAGGTTTCAATGCTTTTGGTCAGGAATTGCACCGAGATGGTGTAGATCAGTGCGCCGGGCAGCACCGTCAGCAAGGAGAACAGCAACACCAGCCGCAGGGCGAGTTTGGCGCCGAACACCTGCTCGCGCAGCCGGCGACGCAGGCGGAACAGTTGCCAGCCGATGATCCCCAGCAACAGGGCGACGACCGAGCCGTTCAGGCCCAGCAGCTTCCAGTAGTGGCGCGCCAGCGCGTCAGCATTACCGCTGGCGGTGGCCAGCAGGAACAGCAGGATCGAGCCAAGGCTGACACCGAGAATCGCCAGCAGTTTCATGGTCGGGCCTCCCCTGCCGGGTTGCTCAGTCGGCGTTGCCGATCACACTGACGGATTTCCAGTCGGATGACAGTTCCCATTCGCTGGCGGGAGAGAAATTGACCTGCAGCGGCTTGGGTAACTGTTCGACATTCAGTGCCAGCCGCAGCCGGCCTTCGTACTGGCGGCCTTTGGTCAACAGGCCGGCTTCGAGCACCGACCAGTTGCGAATCGCGCCCATCGCGGCCAGCGCCTGGCCGAGTGAGGAAAAATTCTGCTGCAGCGGGCCGCGCGCCAGGCGGTATTTGCGCGTCAGGGCGTGGTAGCTGAGCCGGAATTCCTGGCGCACCGAGCTGTCGAACCAGCTGGCCATCTGACGGTAGGCCCAGTACCAGCGCGGCTTGACCAGCTCGAATTCGGCAATGAAATACAGCGGCACGCCTTTGTGCAGCACATCTTCGAGCGTCTGGGTCAGTGTGACGCTGCACTGGGCGCTGACGACGTAACGGTCGTCCTGCAGCTGCAGCGAGGCAGCGGCAATGGTGATGCCGGGATCGGCAGCCCACAGGGAGCGCACCGGCAGCAGCAGACAACCCAGGGAAAAAAGCCATGCGAGCACCCGCCGGCGGCTGGCGCCGGCCTCAACCGCCTTGCTTGCGGAAAAGTGCGTAATAGAACCCGTCATGCTCGCTGTCAGGCAACCATATTCCGTGCTGCGGCCCCGGCAGTGGCAGGCGCTCGGCGTCGGGATGGCGCTGAACGAAAGCGTCGGTTTGCAGACGGTTTTCCTGTGGGAAGATCGAGCAGGTAGCGTAAAGCAGTTTGCCGCCGGGGGCGAGCAAAGGCCACAGTGAATCGATGATTCTGGCCTGCATTGTTGCGAAATTCGCAACATCGCTGTAGCGGCGCAGCCACTTGATGTCCGGATGACGGCGTACCACGCCGGAGGCGCTGCACGGCACATCGGCCAGAATCCGCTCGAACGGCCGGCCGTCCCACCAGCCGGCCGGTTCGGCGGCATCGCCTTGCAGCAGGGTAGCCGTCAGCCCGAGCCGTTGCAGGTTCTGCGCGACTTTCTGCAGCCGGTCGCCGTCGGCGTCCAGCGCTACCAGATCCAGCGGCGCCTGCTCCAGCATGTGGCCGGTTTTGCCGCCCGGCGCGGCGCAGGCGTCAAGCACCCGCTGGCCCGGCTGCAGGTCGAGCAGGCTGGCGGCCGCCTGCGCGCCCCAGTCCTGCACCGAGACCCAGCCGTCGGCAAAGCCGGGCAGCCGGTCGACGCCGACGGGCTGCAACAGGCGGATGGCAGTCTCGTCCAGCGCTCTGGCTGCGATGCCGGCTTCCAGCAGGCGACGCAGGTAGCTGTCGGGGTCGGTGTGGCTGCGGTTGAGCCGCAGGGTCATGGGGGGATGCTGGTTGCCGGCATCGAGAATCGCTTGCCATTGCTGCGGGTATTCGGCCTGCACGGCGTCGATCCACCACGACGGATGCGACCAGTGGCCGACCGGATCGCGCCCGGCCTGGGCCAGCAGGGTGTCGCGCTGGCGCAGGTAGTTGCGCAGCACCGCGTTCACCAGCCCTTTGCCACGGCCGCTGCCGGTGCGCGAGGCCAGCGTCACGGCGTGGTCGACAATTGCATACGGTGCGGCGCGGGTGAAGCGCAGCTGGTACAGCGCGATCAGCAGCAGATGCTCCAGCGCCGGTTCGCTGAGCGGCTTTTGCAGCAGAGGCTTGAGCACGGCGCGCAGCAGGCCGAGCTGGCGCAGCGAGCCGTAGCAGATGTCCTGCACGGCGGCACGGTCGGCGGCCTCGGCCAGCCGGGGCAAGGCGCTGGCCAGCACGTCGTTCAGGTTGCGTCCGGTCAGCACTTTGCCGATGACGTCCAGCGCGGTTTTCTGGATCTGCAGCATCAATGGCCACCCCGCGCCATCTGCATCAGCCGGGCAACGCGCTCGGCAGTGGCGGGGTGGGTGCTGAACAGTTGCGCCATGTCGGCGCCGGTCAGCGGGTTGATGATCATCATCTGGGCAGTCTCCGGGTGATGCTCGGCGGTCGGCATGGGCAGGCCGCGAGCGTAGTGGTCGATTTTCTGCAAGGCCATGGCCAGCGCCTGCGGGTCGCCGCTGATTTCGGCGCCACCGGCATCGGCACCGAATTCACGCGCCCGCGAGATGGCCATCTGGATCAGGCTGGCGGCCAGCGGGGCGAGAATGGCGACCAGAATGGCCATGATCGGGTTGGGCCGTTCGTCGCGCGAGCCACCAAACAACATGCCGAAGTTGGCCAGCGCGGCAATCGCTCCGGCCATGCTGGCGGAAATGGTGGACACCAGCGTGTCGCGATTGCGGACATGGGCCAGCTCGTGCGCCATCACGCCGCGCAGTTCGCGGTAGCTGAGCAGCTGCATGATGCCGGTGGTGGCGGCCACGGCGGCGTGCTCGGGGTTGCGGCCGGTGGCAAACGCATTCGGCTGCGCCTCGTCGATCACGTACACCCTGGGCATCGGCAGGCCGGCATTATGCGCCAGCTCGGCCACCATCTGATGCAGCTCCGGGGCGCTGTGGGCATCGACCGGGTGGGCATTGTACATTTTCAGCACCGCCTGGTCGGAAAACCACCAGGCCCAGACATTCATCGCGCTACCGAACAGCAAGGCCAGCAGCATGCCGGTGCGCCCGCCCAGCATGCCACCCACCACGCCGAACAGGGCGACAATGGCCGCCATCAGCAATGCGGTCTTGAACCAGTTGTCACTCATCTGCGGGCTCCAGTCTGTCAATGGGGGGAAATGTTGCCGGATATGATAGCGCGCCCGGCCGATTCCAAGCAGCCTGTCGGACTTGAGCGATCGTCGCGGGCCGGGTGGCGCAGCAGATCAGTCTCAAGTCCGACAGGTGGCCAGGCTGCAAGCCGCGTCGGTACTGGCTTGCAGGCAGGGCTGCGCGCCGCTCTGGTATTGGCTCGCAGCCATGACGGTATCGTTAGCGGGCGGGACAGGTATAATACCCGGCTTGTTTCACCCCGGCCCCGTTCATGTCCGATCTTCATCACGGTACCTCCAGCAAAGAGCTGTACCTGCGCCTGCTGCGCTACGCCAGGCCCTACCTCAAGATATTCGCCATTTCGCTGCTCGGCATGATCGTGGCCGCAGCGACCGAGCCGGCGTTTGCCCGGCTGATGAAGCCGCTGGTCGATGGCAACTTCAGCAAGCAAGCCGGCACCGACCTGATCCTGGTGCCGACGCTGATCGTCGGCCTGTTCCTGCTGCGCGCCGTGGCCAGCTTTGTCAACGATTATGCCTCCAGCTGGCTGTCGTCACGCATCGTGATGGATCTGCGCACCGAAATGTTCGACCGGCTGCTCAGCCTGCCAGTGCGCTATTTCGACGACCAGCCCTCCGGCGCCCTGCTGTCGCGGGTGGCTTACGATGTCAACAATGTCACCCAGGCCGGGCTCAACATCATCACGGTGGTGGTAAAAGACGGCGTCACCATCATCAGCCTGATGGGGTTGCTGCTGTACACCGACTGGCAACTGACGCTGATCTGCTTCACCGCCATCCCGGCGGCCGCGATCAGCATCCGCTACACCGGCAAGCGGCTGCGCGGCCTGTCGCGCGGCCAGCAGCAAGCCATGGCCGACGCGACCCAGGTGCTGGAAGAAGCGATCAACGGCCAGCGCATCGTCAAGATTTTCGGCGGCCAGGCATATGAAAGCAGCCGGTTTCACACCCTGGCCAACCTGCTGCGGCGCAATACCGTCAAGCAGGTGGCCGCGAGCTCGATCAACACCGGACTGACCCAGTTGATGGTATCGGTCGCCCTGGCCGTAGTGATCTACTTCGCCAGCGTGCGCGCCGCCACTGGCGTTTTCACTGCCGGCGATTTTGTCTCGTTCATTACCGCAATGACCATGATGTTCGGCCCGCTCAAGCGCATCACCAGCGTCAACGATTCGCTGCAACGTGGCCTGGCCGCCGCCGAATCGGTGTTCACCCTGCTCGACCAGCAGCCGGAAACCGACCAGGGCCGGCAGGCAATCGCCCGCGCCCAAGGCCAGATCGAGCTGCGCGACGTACAACTGTATTACCAGACCCCCGACCGGCTGGCGCTGAAAGGCATCGACCTGACCATCCAGCCCGGTGAAACCATCGCCCTGGTCGGCAGCTCGGGCAGCGGCAAGACCACGCTGGTCAACCTGCTGCCGCTGTTCTACCGCCCCACCGGCGGCCAGATCCTGATCGATGGCACCCCGATCGAAGCCATCCAGCTCGCCAGCCTGCGCGACAACATCTCGCTGGTGTCACAGGAGGTGGTGCTGTTCAACGACACCGTGTCGGCCAACATCGCCTACGGCCGGCTGCGCGACACCACCGCAGCAAACATCCGCCAGGCTGCGCAGGATGCGTTTGCGCTGGATTTCATCGAAGCCATGCCGCAGGGTTTTGACACCCTGATCGGCGAAAAAGGCGTCCGGCTGTCCGGCGGTCAGCGCCAGCGGCTGGCGATTGCGCGGGCGCTGCTGAAGGATTCACCGATCCTGATTCTCGACGAAGCCACCTCGGCGCTCGACACCCAGTCCGAACGTCAGGTGCAGGCCGCGCTGGAGCGGCTGATGCAAGGCCGCACCACCATTGTCATTGCCCACCGCCTGTCCACCATCGAAAACGCCGACCGGATCGTGGTGATGAACCACGGCCAAATCGTCGAAATCGGCAGCCACGCCGAGCTGCTGGCGAAAAACGGACATTACGCACTGCTGCACCGCATGCAGTTCAGGGAGGAAAACGCAGCATGAGCCGCAAACTGACCATTTTGCATACCGAATCGTCGTGTGGCTGGGGCGGCCAGGAAATCCGCATCCTCACCGAAATGGCCGGCATGAATGCGCGTGGCCACCATACCATCCTGATCTGCCCGGCCGAATCGAACATTTTCCGCGAAGGCAAGAAACGCGGCCTGGAAACCTACGCACTGCCGGTAGCGAAAAAACGCCTGCGCGGCGCGCTGGCACTGCGCAAATGGCTGGGCAAGCACACGGTGGACGTGATCAACACCCACAGCTCGACCGACTCATGGCTCGCTGCCGTTGCCTGCCAGACCCTCTCCAAGGCGCCACCGATCGTGCGCACCCGCCACGTCTCGGCGCCGATCAACAACAAGCATTCCACCCGCTGGCTGTACCAGACCGCTACCCGCTTCATCGTCACCACCGGCGAACGGCTGAAGGAAACGCTGGTGCGCGACAATGGCTTTGACGCCAGCCGCATCGAATCCGTCACCACCGGCATCGACACCCGCCGCTTCGTGCCGGGCGACAAGCAGGCCGCCCGCCGGCAACTGGGGCTGCCGGAACACGGCCCGGTCATCGGCATCGTCGCCACCCTGCGCAGCTGGAAAGGCCACCGCTACCTGCTGAACGCCTTCGCCGCCCTGGCTGACCAGGCCGCACATCTGGTCATCGTCGGCCACGGCCCGCAGCACGAGGCGCTCCAGCAGCAGATTGTCCAGCTGGGACTGCAGCAGCGAGTGACCATGCCCGGCAACCAGGATAATGTCGTGCCGTGGCTGCAGGCGCTGGACATCTTTGCCCTGCCGTCCTACGCCAACGAAGGCGTACCGCAGGCCATGCTGCAGGCCATGCTGGTCGGGCTGCCGATCATCACCACTCCGGTGGGCAGCATTACCGAAGCGATCGAACACCAGGCCAACGGGCTGATCGTGGCGCCGGAAAACAGCGCCGCGTTGCAGGCCGCGCTGGAACGTCTGCTGGCCGCTCCGGACTACGCCCGCCAACTGGGCGACGCCGCCCGCCAGACCGCGCTCGCCCGCTACAGCATGGATGCCATGCTGGACAAGATGGAACGCATTTTCCTCCACCAGACCGCCTGATTGCCGCCCACTGCCCACCCGTTCTGAGCCGATGCCTTCATTCTCCCGCCTTGCCGGCCTGCTGCTCATCCTGACCTCAGCGCTGAACCTGATCTGGCCCAAGCTGCACAGCATCGCGCTGCGCAACAGCCTGCTGGCCGTGCTGCTGCTTACCGGCCTCTGGCTTTACCGCCGGCTGGCCCGTGGCGGCCTGCCCCTGAGGCAGCTCAGGCTGCCGGTGTGGTTGTACCTGCTGCTCAGCGGCTGGCTGCTGGCCACGGTCACACTGGCCGACGACCCGCTCAATTCGCTCACCCAGTATCGCGGGGAATGGCTAATGGGCGCGGTAGCGCTTGCCATCGGCCTGTTGCTGGCCACGCTCGCCCGCAGCGGACGGCTGACCGGGCTGACGCCGCAAGCACTCATCATCGCCATTACGCTGGGGCTGGCCTTGCCAGTGCTGGGACTGATCGGACTGAACCTGCTGGACGTATTCGCCGGCCAGCCACTGGCGCTGGGCGAGGCGCCGGGTTACGGCCGCACCTCGCTCAGCTATTCACACAACATCCTGTTCGGCTTCTTGCTGGCCGATGCCGTGGCTCGCTGCAGCGGCAAGCCACGCCTGCTACCGTTGCCAGCGGCCGCGCTGCTCGCCGCACTTGCGCTGTCGCTGTTTGCCACCTATCTGCTCAACACCCGCAACGGCACCCTCTGCGTGCTACTGATGATCCTGCTGGCCGTGGGACTGATCGTCTGGCAACAGCGCCAGCGCATCCGGCCGGCCTGGCTGCTGGGTGCCTTGCTGCTGGCCGGCGCGCTGACCGCCTTTATCCGGCTGGCGTATCAGGCCGACCAGCGCTGGGCAACGTTTCGCGAATCGACCCAGCTTGCGCTGGACACGCAAACCCACCGCGCCTGGCTGTACCCCGACATGCCCCGGCCACTGATGCGCAATGGCCAGCCGGTGGATGAATCAGCGTACATGCGGCTGGCGTGGTTCAAGGAAGGCGCGCTGGCCATCCTCGACTACCCGCTGGGAGTCGGCTTCGGCCGCAATGCCTACGGCCACGCGATGCAGCGCAAGTACGGCATCAAGGGGGGGCACAGCCACAGCAGCCTGATCGACTTCACCCTCAGCGGCGGCATTCCCGGCATCCTGCTGTGGCTGGCACTGTCGGCCGCACTGATCCGGCTGGGCTGGCAGGCGTTCATCCAGCGCTCGGACAGCGCCGGCATCGTCCTGAGCCTGTTCGTGGCCGGCACCCTGCTACGCATGCTGATCGACAGCAACCTGCGCGATCACGGCCTGGAGCAAACCCTGTTCCTGTACGCCCTGCTGGCCACCCTGGCCCTGGCCCGCCGCCCCCCCCCCCCATCGCCAACATGACCACCCGCATCCTGATCATCAATGTCTGCCGCATCGGCGACACACTGCTGGGCACCCCGCTGATTACCGCGCTGCGCGCCCATTTCGGCCCCGAGCTGGAGCTGACCTGCCTTGCCCATCCAGAGCGGGTCGAACTGCTGCAGGGCCTGCCGCAGATCGACCACCTGGGCAGCATCAACAAGCGCAGCGCCCTGCTGCGCGGACGGCTGGGAGGCAAACGCTACGATTACGCACTGGTGCACGGCTACGACCGGGCACTGCTGCGCTACGCGCTGCGGGTGGCCGAACGGGTGATCGGCTTTGACCAGCCCGACCCGCAACTGAACGGCCGGCTGTACCGCGCCGTGCGCAACCCCAAGCCGGACGGCCCACACGCAGTCGACGTGCATACCCCGTTCCTGGCTGAGCTGGGTGTTCCGGTCCGGTCGCGCCGGCTGCTGTATCAGGTCAGCCCGACCGAAGCCGACTGGGCGGCGACGATGCTGCAGCCGCTGGCCGGCCGGGGCCCGCTGATTGCCATGGTCGTGCGCAGCTTTCCCACCAAGCCCTTCCGCGACTGGCCGATCGATTGTTTCGTTGCGGCGGCGCAGGGGATTCAGGCCCGCTACCCGCAAGCGCATTTCATCCTGCTGGGGGGCGACGCGCTGGCCGACGCAGTGGCCGCATTCGCGCAGGCGCTGCCCGGCCGCTTCACCTCGTTTGCCGGCAAGCTCAGCCTGCGCCAGACCGCAGCGGTTCTGGCCCGGATGCAGCTCTACATCGGCGTCGACACCGGCCCCACCCATCTGGCCGGCGCGCTGCAGGTGCCCATGGTGGCGCTCTACCACTGCCTGAGTCCGGCCCGCGCCTTTGCCCCGCTGGAACATCCTGCACTACGCACCCTGCAGCTCCCCACCCCGCCCGAAGGCTGCAGCACCGCGCTCAGCCTGCGCGACATCCCGCCGTCGGCAGTGGTTGCCGCTGCCACCGAGCTACTGGCATGCGCATCCTGCTGAGCTATTACTTCGGCCCCAACGCCATCCCGCTGGGCAGTTCGCTCGCCAGCGCCCTGCAGGCCCTGGGGCACGAGGTGATTCCGTTTCACAGCGAACGCGAACACTCGCTGCAACGCCACGGCATCAAATGGCTGCTGCGGCTGGGGCGTGCGCTGCGGCTGCCTGCCGGCCGACTGGCACACACCCGCTGGAGCAATCTGGCTTGGCGCAGCCAGTTGCTGGAACAGGCCGTCAGCCTGCATCGCCCGGACATGATCTGGGTGATCCGTGGCAATGGCTTTACCCCCGGCCTGCTGTCACAGCTCAAGGCCCGTTACGGCGTGCGCCACACGCTCGGCTGGTGGGTCAAATCGCCGCGTGACAATCCGGACGAAATGCGCAACGACCGGCTGGAATACGACGCCTTCGCCTGCATCTACCCCGGTCAGGCCGATCCGGAACGGGGTATTCATTGGGTGTCGGCACTGGCCCGCGAGCCCGGTCTGTACCACCCGCCGGCCAGCCCGCAGCCGGTGCGCTACCCGATCCTGCTGGTAGGCCGCTGGAGCCCGCGCCGCCAGGCCATTGCCGAGCAGCTGGCCGACCTGCCACTCACCATCGTCGGCCCCGGCTGGCGGGGCAAAAACCGTCGCAAGCCAGCGATGCTGGCCCGGCTGGGGCCACGCGAACTGTGGGGGCAGGCGCTGCTGACCGCCTACCACCAAAGTGCCATCGTGCTCAACATTACCGTCTGGGATCCGCAGCAGATTCCGGCACTCAACCTGCGGGTCACCGACGTGCCAGCCTGCGGCAGCTTCCTGCTGACCGATGCCTCGCCGGAACTGGACGCCCTGTTTCCAGCCGGTGACGGCCCGGTAAGCTGGCGCGATGCCGGCGAGCTGCGCCAGTTGCTGCAGCATTACCTCGACCATCCCGACCAACGCCAGGCCAGGGCGAACCTGACCCGGAGCGCCGTCGAACGCCTGCCCACCTACCAGGACACCGCCCGCCGCCTGATGGAGTTGCTCAAGCATGACTAAACCGCTGATCAGCATTCTGATCCCTGCCTGCAACCACGCCGACTACATCGGCCAGACACTGGACAGCATTGAGGCGCAGCAGCGCCAGGACCTGGAAGTCATCGTCATCGACGACGGCTCGCGCGACGCCACCTACCAGACCGCCCTGGCCCGCGCCGACCGCTTTGCGCTGCCGATCAGTGTGCATACCCAGCCCAATCAGGGCATCTGCCGCACTCTCGACCGGGCGCTGACCCTGGCGCGTGGCGAATGGATCGCGGTAATCGCCTCGGACGACTGGCTGCTGCCCGACCGCTTCACCGCACAACTGGACTGGATCGCCCGCCACCCGGACACGCAACTGGTCTACGCCAACGGGCTGCGTTTCGAAGATGGCAAGCCACGCGGCCGCATCCACAGCCCGGCGGTGATCGCCCAGCTCGATCTACCGCTACCGGCCTTGCGTGAATTGCTCGCCAGCAAGACCAGCAAATGGTTCATCCAGTCCGGCCTGTTCCGGCGCTCGCTGCTGCAGGCGCTGGACCCGTTCGACGACGGCACCGGCCTGGACGACTGGCCGCTGAACATCCGGCTGTTCAACCACTTCAGCCACCGCAGCCAGTATCACTACGTCGACGCCGACGTGGTCGCCTACCGCCAGCACGCCGGCAACTCGTTCCGCAACGTGGCCGCCCAGACCCAGCGCAAGCTGAACGTGCTCAACCGCTACTGTCCCGCCCACCTGAAAGACGCCGCACTGGCCGATGCCTGCTGGGAAGGCGGCAAGTCGCTGCTGCTGGAAAGCCTGCGCCTGCGCCCGGCACTACACCCCGTCCTCCGCCTCTGCGCCCGCCTGATCGGCGCGGCATTGAAACGCTGACCGCCATGCCCTTCCGTCACGACATCAACACCCTGCGCGCCCTGTCGGTGCTGCTGGTCACCCTGTACCATTTCGGCATTCCCGGCGCCGGCAGCGGGCTGATCGGCGTCGACCTGTTCTTCGTCATCTCCGGCTATCTGATGACGCAAATCCTGCTGTCGCCCAAGTCACCCGGCTACGGAGCTTTCCTGCTGGCCCGCAGCCGCCGCATCCTGCCGGCGCTGATCGCGTTGTGCCTGATCCTGCTGGTACTGGGCTGGTTCACCCTCTACCCACCAGCCTACGCCAAGCTGGCCAAGCACGCCGGCACCTCGCTGCTGTTCATCTCCAATTTCGTCTACAACAACGAAGCGGGTTACTTCGACCTGTCTGCCAGCCGCAAATGGCTGCTGCACACCTGGTCGCTGTCGGTCGAGTGGCAGTTCTACCTGCTCTATCCCGCGCTGCTCAAGCTACTGCACCGCCCCGGTCGCCCCTGGCTGCTGCCTGCGGGACTGGGCCTGCTGGGTGCCGCATCGGCAGCGGGCATGCTGATCTGGGATCCTTACAAGCCCAACGCCGAGTTCTACCTGTTGCCGTGGCGCGCCTGGGAAATGCTGGCTGGCGCGCTGGCCTATTTTTGCCACCAGCGCTGGCAACTGGCGGGGCGGCCATGGCATGGTGCGCAATACCTGCTGCTGGCCGGCTGTGTTGCCGCAGGTGCCTGGCTGCCACATGCCAACTGGCCCAACGGCTTCACACTGCTGCCGGTCACGCTGGCGGCCGCTTTCATCGCCATCGGCCAACCGGCGCTGGCGGCACCGCGCTGGCTGGGCAGGATCGGCGATTGGTCGTATTCGATCTACCTGTGGCACTGGCCGGTTTGGGTCTGGCTCAACCAGCAATCCGACAGCCTGCCGCTGACCGTTCGCCTTGGCGGCATCGCGGCCTCGATCCTGCTCGGTGCAGCCTCGTTTCACCTGGTCGAAACACCGTTCCGCAAGCAATTGCGGCTGAAGCGGCCAATGTGGCTGGCAATGGCCGCCGGGATTGCCACCTGCCTGCTGGTGATCCGGCTGGATGGCATGTACTGGTTGCGCTACCCGGCGCAATGGCACACGGTGGCACGACACTGGTTCGCTTTTGAAAGCGATTACCAAAAAGTGCTCAAGCCGTACTACCAGGCAGACAGCTGTTTTCTGGGCAACGACTGGCTCAGGCACCCACGCCCGGCCTTCTGCACCCAGGAAAGCGCCAGCATCCTGCTCGCCGGCGACAGCCACGCCGCTCATTTGTGGTGGGGTTTGTCGCGCCGGCTGCCAGCCGGCTCGCTCGACCACCTGGCCGCTCCCGGATGCGAACCGATCAGTTACCCAGCCCAGGATCGCAAATGCCTGACAGCCGGTCAGGCCCTGCGCGAGCGGCTGAGCCAGCACCGTTACCAAACCGTCATTCTGGCTGGCTACTGGTACCACACCCTGCAACAGATATCCTGGCCGCAATTGGACGCCGAACTGGCTCGCTGGAAGCGGGATTTTCCGCACACCACCTTCCTGCTGGTCGGCAGCGTACCGATCCACGCCCCTTCGCTGCCGGACAACCTGGCCCGCGAGGTCCTGCAGACCGGCTCCGCATCCGCCCGCAGCCCGCAAGGCATCCGCCGCGAAAGCTACACCCACAACCAGCAACTGGCGCAACTGGCCGCCCGGCACGGCATGCACTTCTTCGACCCGGTAGCGGCGCTGTGCAACGCGCAAGGCTGCCTGCGGCTAACCCAACGCCCGCAGCCCGCCGTGCAATGGGATTACGGCCACCTGACCGCCGAAGGGTCCGAACTGATCGCCGCCGGACTGGTCCCGGCCCTACAGGCCATTTCCCGGCAACCGATAGGCATCAATGATTCCGACCGCTGAACGACCGGCCTACCAGCCCCATCTGGATGCCATCCGTGGCATTGCCGTGGCACTGGTGCTGCTGTTCCACTTTCAGTTGCTCGGCATCCGGGGGGGCTTTATTGGTGTCGACGTATTCTTCGTGCTGTCGGGTTATCTGATCACCGGCCTGCTGCTCCAGGCGCCGCTGCAGGGGTCCAGCCTGGCGCATTTCTACCGGCGGCGCCTGCTGCGGCTGATGCCGGCATTCCTGGTGTTCAGCGCCATCACCACGCTGGCGGCTGCCGCGCTGCTGCTGCCGGAAGACTGGCTGGACTACCTGCGCAGCCTGCGCGAATCGCTGCTGTTCAACGCCAATCATTATTTCGCCCGCGAACTGAGCGATTACTTCGCCCGGGCGGCCCACGAGCTGCCGTTGTTGCACACCTGGTCACTGTCGATCGAATGGCAGTTCTATCTGGGCTACCCGGCGCTGCTGCTGGCGTTGCGCCGCTACACCTCCCTGGCCCGGCTGCGCTGGATCGTACTGGCAGCCACCCTGGCGCTGACGGCGACCTCCATCCAGCAAAGCCTGCAGCCGGAATCGGCCTATTTTTCCACTCTGGCTCGCCTGTTCGAGCTGCTGCTCGGGGCCAGTGCCTGTCTCGGATGGCCCGCCACCAGCCGGCCAGGCCGCTGGCAAGGCGCACTGGCCAGCATCGCGCTGCCGCTGCTGATCGGCCTGGGCTGGGTCTACACCGAATCGATGCCCCTGCCGGGCCTGCCGGCACTGGCCGTCTGCCTGCTGACGCTCTGCCTGCTGGCATGGGGACAGGACAACCTGTTGCTCAAGCTGCCGCCACTGCAGTACCTGGGCCGCATCTCCTACTCGGCCTACCTGTGGCACTGGCCGCTGGTGGCCTTCACCCACTATCTCTCAGTGCCCCTCAGTCTGGCGCTGCAACTGGCCCTGCTGGGTGGCACGCTGCTGCTGGCCGCAGCCAGCCACCACTGGGTAGAAGAACCGGCCCGCCGCTGGAAAGGGTCGCTGCGCACCTGTCTGGCGGGGCTGGTCGTCGTACCGGCTCTCGTCGTCATTGCAGTGCTGTATCAAAGCAAAACCCACTCCGGATGGCCGGAACGGCTGGGCGAAGGCGCTCGCTACGCCCACGCCCATCTTGCACCGTACCTCGACACCAATCAGCGGCAATGCCACGACTTTCGCGGTGGCACGCCCGAGCAGTGTGCCTTCGGCGATCTCGCCGGCTCGCGGCAAGCCATCCTGCTGGGCGATTCACATGCGCGGCACTTCTGGTGGTTTACCGACAAACTGGCCCGGCAAGCCGGAGTCAAGGTGTACGCCTTTTCCGGCAGCGCCTGCCTGATGCTGCCTGGCGTGGCGCAAACCTTCCGCGGCAGGCGCTACACCGATTGTGAATCGGCTGCAGAGCGGCATTTCCGTGCCATCGACCAGCGGCGCTACCAATATGTGCTGCTGGCCGAGCGTTGGCTGGTGTACTCGCCGGCACAATGGGCTGCGCTGGATCACACCGTTGCACGCATTCTGGCGGCAGGCGCCACACCGGTCATCTTCCGGCAGGTAGCCGAAGACGAAGTAGACCAGCTGGCGTGCTTCAACGCGCACCTCAAGCTGCGCCAGTCTTACCGCAACCACTGCGGCATCGACCAGAACACCCCGTTCCAGCGCGACAAACGCCTGGCGCTGGCCGCCCTGTTCGACCGGCTGGCCCGGCAATACCCGGCCGTGCGCTGGATCGATCCGCAACAATCGCTGTGCCACGCCGGCCGCTGCCTGACCGTACACGACCGTACCCCGCTGTACGACGACAGCAACCACCTGAACGGCTATGCCTCCAGCCTGCTGGCCGACTGGCATCTCCAGCAGTTTCCCAACCCGCTGCGCTGACCCCAACCGGACCCGGACATGTCAACCGATCCCGCACATCCCCTACGCATACTGATCATTCGCCGCGACAACATCGGCGATCTGGTCTGCACCACACCGCTGATCCGCAGCCTGCGCCAGCAGTTTCCCCAGGCGCGGATCGACGCGCTGGTCAACAGCTACAACCTGGCGGTGGTGGCCGACAACCCGGATCTGGATCACGTTTACGCCTACACCAAGGGCAAGCACCGCGACCACAGTCAATCCGGCGCCGGCATTTACCTGCAGCGGCTGGCAATGTACTGGGCACTGTTTCGCTGCCGCTACGATTACATCGTACTGGCCGACACGGTATTTTCCGGCCGGGCGTTGTCGATGGCACGCTGGTTCCGCCCTGCCCACATCATTGGCTTCGCCCCGGCCGGCCAGTCACCCAAGGGGCTGGATTTGCCGATCCGCAGCGGGCCGGATGGCCACGTCGTCGCACGGCTGGCCGCCTTGCTGACCCCGCTCGGCATCAACACTCCCCCGCCGGCGCTGGTACTGCAGGCCAACCCGGCAGCACTGGCAGCAGCCCGTTCAACGGTGGGCCCCTTGCCGGCTGGCCGGCCGCTGATCGGCCTGCACATCAGCGCCCGCAAGCCAAGCCAGCGCTGGCCGGCGGAACGGTTCATCGAGCTGGCCAAGCGATTGCACACGGAACATGGCGCCACCTTGCTGCTGTTCTGGTCCCCCGGCGCCGAAGACAACCCCTTACATCCTGGCGACGACCAGAAGGCGCACGCCATTATCGAAGGCACGGCCGGCCTGCCGCTGCAGCCCTTTGCCACCCGCGAGCTGGCGCAACTGATTGCCGGCCTGAGCCTGGTCGAGTGGGTGATCTGCAGTGACGGCGGGGCAATGCACATTGCCGCGGGGCTGGGCAAACCGGTGGTGTGCTTCTTCGGTCAGTCGAATGTCACGCACTGGCATCCGTGGGGTGTGCCTTATGTCGCGCTGCAGCCGGCATCCCAACAGGTCACCGACGTCAGCGTCGACGAAGTCATGGCAGCCTGCCACCGGCTAGCAGCCGGTCGGACTTGAGCGATCATAGCGAGCCGAGTGGGAACACGGGTAAATAAGGCCGTTTCTGCCACTGGCGCAGCAGATCAGCCTCAAGTCCGACAGGCTGCCAGATCAGGGAGCGCAGGATTCGGGCAGCGGTGACAGCGCTGCCGCCGCCACGCCCTGATACGCCAGCAGGGTGAAATAGCTGGCGGAAGGATCACCGAACCGGGCCACCACCTTGGTCGCGCCGCTGATGGGCGCAGCACCGGCAAACTCCGCGCCATTGCGCTCCAGCCGGGTCCAATCGCCTGCGGCGGAAACCACCGCCACTTCGGCTGCACCGGGAACCGTCAGCGCAAACACTTGCAACCCGCCCAGCGCCAGTTGCCCGGCCAGCGGCGAGTGTAGCCGCGCCCCCACCTCGCGGAACGTAGCGTAGCTCTCGGGCAGCCGCGCTGCAGTCGGCAAGGCCTTACTGGCAGTAATCCGGTAGGTCAGCACGGCGTCAAACGGCGCCTGGCCGTCAGCCTGCGGCTTGGCGTAGAGGTTGAGCCGGTATTCGCCGGGCGCAGGCAACACCACCTCAACCCGCGCCTGCTGTGCGTGGCGTTGCACCAGTGTGGCGTGCTCCTGCAACTGGCCGGAGCGGGTCAGGGTCGCGGTCAGTGCCACGGTAGACGGCACATCGAGCGACACGGCAAACCGGTTACAGTGCGGCGCAAGGGTGTGTTGGCGCTGCCTGGCCAGATCCAGCCCCAGCCGGAAAAAAGCCGGCTGCGGCCGGGCCAGGCCGGCAAAGGCAGCCGGAGTCATCAGGGAATCGAGCAAGCGCCAGCGCGGGTCTTCCGGCAAGTGGCTGTAGGCAAGCAGCGCCGGATCGGCCAGAAAATAGAATGGCTCGAAGCGGCGCCGGTACTGCCCCCGCTCGTCCACCCCGCCTGCGGCCCAAGTGGCGTCAAGCAGTTGCCAGCGCCCCTGCAGCCGTACTGCATTCCAGTCGTGGTTGGCCGGGCCGACCGCATCGCCGGGTTGATAGCCAAAACCCTTGGCATAGCCGTGCACTGATACAGCCTCCAGCCCTGCCAGCCGCGCCAGCGATTCAAACGCAGTGGCAAAGCCGGAGCACACCGCCTTGCCGCTGGTCAGCACATCGCTGGCCGACTGCGGCACGATGGTGCCCGCCAGATAGCTCGCCACGTCGTATTCGACATGCTCGGCCAGCCAGCGAAAAATTGCCCGCGCCTTGTCGGTGTCGTCACGCGCCGGCTGCACCAGATATTCAACCAGTTGCTGCGGCGAACGCTGCAAGCCGGCCGGCGCGGCCAGCGCGTGGCGGTCGATGGCATCAAAGTCGCGTGGCCCGCCGGCGTGGGCACAGGTCAGCCAGCCAGCGCAGAACAGCGGCCACAGGGAGATCCAGCCCAGGGTTTGCATGATGTGCTCCCGCAATGATGCCGGCCCGGCAGGCCATTGACGGTCGGCACCTCATGCCGCCGACGTCATTGCGCAGTCAGGACGCCATCCTTCAGTTTGATCTTGTCGCCCACCTTGAACTGCGGCGTGCTGTCGTTGTCGCTGCCGTTCACGGTGGCCGTACTGCCATTGTTCAGCTTGACCACATAATCATAGGCATTACGCGAGCCCAGCGCCTTTTCCGCCTCGTTGCCGGCCAGGCCGCCTGCAATGGCCCCCACTAGGGTTGCAGCGGTATTTCCCTTGCCCTTGCCGATCTGCTTGCCCAACAGGCCACCGGCTGCAGCGCCGGCAGCCGCCCCCAGGCCCGACCCTTCACCGGCAATCTTGCGCTCCAGCACCTCGGTCACCGCGCCGCATTCAGGGCATGCCTTGGCCGCATCCATTTGCTGCTTGGCCGCAGCCAGCGCCGCTGTCTTGTCGGCCTTGGCCTTGCTGTCGCAGGCCTTGCGCTCGGCTTTCGGCGCCTTTTTGCATGCAGCACTGGCAGCCTTGAAATCAGCTTCGATCTGCTTCTTGCTGGCGGCAAAATCGGCGGCCGGATCAGCCAGCACGCTACCCGCAGCAGCCGACAGCACCAGCGCAGCAATCATCAATTGAATTTTCATGGACAGATTTCCTTTCAGGATAAACAGGACAAATAAATCAGGATCATGGCAGCAGGCCCCACAGCATTTTGCCTGCGATCGACAACAGCAGCACCGCAAACAGCTTTTTCAGTCGCATGACAGGCAATCGGTGCGCCAGTTTCGCTCCGACGCTGGCAGTGAGCATGCTCGCCAGCACAATACCAGCCAGCGCGGGCCAATACACAAAGCCCGATGCCCCAGGTGGCAACCCTGCTGCGGCCCAGCCATTCACCAGATACCCCAGCGCCCCGGCCAGCGCAATCGGAAAACCGATCGCCGCCGACGTGCCAATGGCTTGGTGAATGGAGACATTGCACCAGCTCATGAACGGCACGGATAACGACCCGCCGCCAATGCCGACAAAACTGGAAATCAAGCCAATGAACCCGCCGGCGCCCAGCATGCCTGCCGGGCCTGGCAAGGTGCGCGTAGCAGGTGGTTTGGCACCGGCCAGCATCTGCAGGCTAACCAGCACAGCGAATGCGACAAACAGCCATTTCAGCCCGGTGGTAGAAATCTGGCCGGCCACCGTAGCGCCGGCAAAGGTGCCCAGCAGAATGCCCGGGGCGATCGAACGCACGATTTGCCAGTTCACCGCACCGTGCGCGTGGTGTCCGCGAATGCTCGACAGCGAAGTGAACAGGATCGACGCCAGCGAAGTACCCAGCGCCAGATGCAGCACATGCTGCGGCGCGATGCCGGCATGCTCGAAGACAAACACCAGCGCCGGCACGATCACCAGGCCGCCCCCGACACCAAGCAGGCCGGCCAGCACCCCCGCTACCGCACCGATCGCCAGATAGGCAGGCAAGAAATTCAGCATGGTCGCATGGCAGCGTTCCCCGGCCCGACGTGCCGCCTGCAGGCGGGCATCAGGCCGACTGGCACGCGCCTCCCGGTCGGCAACGGTAAATCGCCGCTTCGGTAATCACCCAGTCCAGCGGCTGATCCCAGGGATCGGCCGGCAACGAATCGACCCGCTGACACTCAAACGCCGCACCGACCAGCACCGGCTTGCGCCAGACCTTGCGCTGGCGCAGATAAGCCAGCGTTGCATCGTAAAACCCACCGCCCATCCCCAGCCGGTTACCCGCCGGGTCGAAGCCGACCAGCGGCACGAACAGCACATCCAGCGCCCGTGCCGGCAGGCTGCGCCGTGCGGCAATTTCGGCAATGCCAAAACGGTTGAGATACCAGCGATTGGCCGGGTGAATGCGGGTAAAGCGCATCCGCTTGCCACGAGCCTCGGGCACCACCGGCAGGAAACACTCGCGTTGGCGCCACAGCGCTTCGTTGATCAGGGGACGCAGGTCGAGCTCGACCGGCAGTGGCAGATAAAAGCCGATCCGGCGTGCGCGCAACAACAAGGCAGACTGAATGGCCAAGCGGGTAAAGCGGGCGGCAGCAAGACGACGCTGGCGGCGCGGAATGCGGGAACGCGCAGCGCGCAGCGCGCGCCTGAGGGCAATCTTGTCAGCAAACATGGGAAAAGCAGAAGGAAGACTCCCCGCCAGTGCCGTCCGGCCCCGGCATCTTGAACCTGGGGTTCAAGGGGTCGCGTACCGGGCTCGTCAGGCACATCCGTGAAAGGGCGCGCACACAGAACCTATTGGATCGGCAACCATATCTCTACGATATTGGTTCAAAGAATTTGAAGCCGTAACAAACACCGCAGGGAGTGGAGGCCATTGTAACATGACGGCCGGCGAATAAAAGCCCTGCGTTTTGCTCACGCCGCCGGCTCGTCGGCCAGTGCGCCGTCGATCAGCCGGCTCATGCTGCGCAGGCGCTCCTGCACCTCGCCCAGCCCGGCATCGCCGCCTACACGGGTTGTCAGCAGCTCGTTGGAAATATTGAGCGCCGCCATGATGGCGATCCGGTCGATGCCGATCACCTTGCCGGTGGCGCGGATCTGCTGCATTTTTTCATCCAGGTAATCCACGGCCTGGCGCAACGAGGGCTCTTCTTCTTCCGGGCAGGCAATGCGCAGGTCGCGCCCCATAATGGTGACGTCGAGGGTGCGGATCTGGCTCATGTCGATGACTCCGGAAGGGTTTGCAACAAGGCTTCGAGGCGTTGTGCGGCAACGTTGACTTTGTCGTTCAGGCGGGCGTTGTCCTGGCGGACGTCAGCCAGTTGCCGGCCCAGCTGCCGGTTTTCCTGACGCAGCTGCTGGCACAAGGCAATCAGCGCCGCGACTTTGCCTTCCAGTTCATTGAGTTCGGTATTCATGGCGCAAACTATAGGGAGCCCGTCAGACGGCGTCAACCCGCGCGCCCGGCCGCAGCTGCGTCGGAGCCATCGTCGTCGACGGAGGTGAAGCGCAGCCAGATGCCATCCTGCGCTACCCGGATATGCTGGATGCGATAACGATGCTGCAGGTAAGACGGATCGCGATGCTTGCGCGCCAGCGCCTCCTGAACGCGGGTGGACACCTCCTTGCGCACCGCCAGCACCCGGCCCAGCAACATGTTCAGCAGGCTGTCGGGCGATTCGATCAGGCGGAAATCGGTCAGGCCGAAGCGGTCTTCGCGGGCAAACAGCGCGGCGCTGGCAGAGATATCCAGCCCGTTGCGCATGGCCAGGCAATCGTAGCGACCGAAAATCGTGAGCAGCAGGCGACCGTTCTGCAGCGCCACGCGTGGCCGGGTGGCCTCGGCCGAGCAACCGAGAAAACTGCTGCCGATCTTGTCCTGGCCCTTGAACATGCGCTCATGCACCAACCATTGCAGATCGGCAAGGCCAATCAGCAGCTCTTCTGCTGCTGCGGCGGCAGGCGCGGCCGACAGCAGCGAAGCACAGACAAGGGGCAGCAGCGAATGGTTCATGCTTGCAGTGTAGTAGACATTCGGCGGCCGCCCCGGCCAGCGTCAGCGACTGCGGGTACGCTGCACCGCGTCCAGCCAACCGCGGTACAGCGCGTCGCGACGCTGCGGCTCGGCTTCCGGATAAAAAGCCCGCTCCAGTTGCCACTTGGTGGCCAGCTCGTCGAGCGACTGGTAAATGCCGGCCCCTAGCCCGGCCAGATACGCCGCGCCCAGTGCCGTGGTTTCCGGCACCACTGGGCGCTCGACCGGAATATCGAGAATGTCGGCCAGAAACTCCATCACCCAATCGTTGTTGACCATGCCGCCATCGACGCGCAGCGCTTTCGGCAACGCGGCACCGTCAGCCTGCATCGCTTCGAGCAGGTCGCGCGACTGGTAGCACACGGATTCCAGCGCGGCCCGGACAATGTGGGCAATGCCCGAATCGCGGGTCAGGCCGACAATCGCACCACGCGCCAGCGGATCCCAGTACGGGGCGCCGAGGCCGGTGAATGCCGGCACCAGATACACGCCGCCGGTGCCAGTCACCCGCCGCGCCAGTTCTTCGGTTTCGCTGGCATGGCGCACCATCTGCAGCGCATCGCGCAACCACTGTACCGCCGCACCGGCAATGAAGATGCTGCCTTCCAGTGCATAAACCGGCTTGCCGTTGAGCCGGTAGGCAATGGTGGTGAGCAGGCGGTTGTTCGACTGGACCGCAGTTTCGCCGGTATTCAGCACCATGAAACAGCCGGTGCCGTAGGTGCTCTTGATCATGCCGGGCGCAAAACAGGCCTGACCGACCGTGGCCGCCTGCTGGTCGCCGGCCATGCCACGGACCGGAATGCGGGCCCCGAACAGGCTTTCGTCGGTATGGCCGTAGTCGGCGGCGTTGTCACGCACATCCGGCAACAGCGCTCGCGGGATGTCGAAAAAAGCCAGCAGTTCATCATCCCACTGCTGGGTGTGGATATTGAACAACAGCGTGCGGGCCGCGTTGGTGGCATCGGTCGCATGTACCCGGCCGCCGGTCAGGCGCCAGAGCAGGAAGCTGTCGATGGTGCCGAACGCCAGCTCGCCGCGTTCGGCGCGAGCACGGGCACCGGGAATTTCATCCAGCAGCCATTTGATCTTGGTAGCGGAAAAATACGGGTCGAGCAGCAGGCCAGTTTTGGATGCCAGCCATTTTTCCTTGTCCGGCGAATACATGGCTTGGCACTGCGGTGCGGTGCGGCGGTCCTGCCAGACAATGGCATGATGAATCGGTTTGCCGGTTGCCCGATCCCAGAGAATGGTGGTTTCACGCTGGTTGGTGATGCCGATCGCGGCAATGCTGGCCGGCGTGACGCCGTTGCTGTTGAGCGCCTGCTGGCAAACACGCACGGTATCCGCCCAGATTTGTTCGGGGTCGTGCTCCACCCACCCCTCGGAGGGGAAAATCTGCGGCAGCTCCTGCTGCGCCTTGCTGACCGGCCGGCCCTGAAAATCGAACACAATCGCACGGGAACTGGTCGTGCCCTGATCTATGGCGAGCAAAAACTGAGACATAACCCCTCTTTATTTTCTATATCGAACAAACATTGTCATTTTGCCACGAAGCCGGGCAAGATGCTTCACAATCAAACACTTCGACAGCCTGTTATGGCTTTGGCATTCGACAGCCATTCAGTTTAGAATCCCGGCGCAATAAATGCCGGTGGCACAAGCGATTTTCAGCGCCTGTTACCGCTACCGGCGCGCACAATCAGAGAGGAAACCGAAATGCGCCAGCCCCGTCACGACCGTATCGTTGAGCTCATCAAGCAGCACGGCTACATGTCGATCGACGCGCTGGCCCGCGAACTGGATGTCACGCCGCAAACCATCCGCCGCGACATCAACATGCTGGCCGAAGAGGACATCCTGCGCCGCTACCACGGTGGCGCCGGACTGGGCAGCACCAGTGTGCAGAACGAAGACTATCTCAAACGCAAAAACTGGAACCAGCAGGAAAAAGACCGCATTGCCTCGCTGGTGGCCGAGCACATTCCGGACAATTCATCGCTGTTCATGAACATCGGCACCACGGTCGAATCGGTTGCCCGTGCCCTGCTCAACCACAGCGGGCTGAAAATCATTACCAACAATCTGAACGTGGCGTCGATCTTTTCCGGACGGGAAGAATTTGAAGTCACCATCGCCGGCGGCACCGTGCGCCAGCGCGACGGGGGCATTATTGGCGAGGCAACCATCGACTTCATCCGCCAGTTCAAGGTGGATTACGCGGTGATGGGTATCTCCGGCATCGACGAAGACGGCACCCTGCTGGATTTCGATTACCGTGAAGTGCGCGTGGCCCAGGCCATGATTGAACATGCGCGCAAAATTTATCTGGTGGCCGACCACAGCAAGATCGGCCGCAATGCCGTGGTACGGCTGGGGCACATCAGCCAGGTCAGTGCGATGTTCACCGACATTCCGCTGCCCGAATCACTGCAGCAGCAGGCCGAGCAGGCTGGCTTGCAGGTTTACCTGGCCGGCACCGCCGACTGACCCGCCGCCAGCGCCAGGATTTCTGCCTCCAGCCGGCCATTGGCCGCACACCGGGTGGGTGCATTGGCAAACGCCGCCCGCTCCCCCCCGGCAAACACCAGCTCGTCACGGGTGCGGATCGGCGGTACGCCTTCTGCCACGGCCAGCTGGCTGCGCGTCAACCGATAGCGCACGGCCAGCGTGATCTCGGTCTGCGCCGCTGCAACCGGCTGCCACTGCAGGCTGGCCTGCGCAGCCAGTTCCAGCTGACGGGTCACCCCGTACAGCTTGCCCTTGAGCGGCAAACGGTAACGATGCATCGCCTGCGCGGCGGGAAAACGGCTCTCGGCCAACCCGTTGCCAGCCGGCACGGTTACCATGCCGCAATCGACGTAGCGCTGCGGATCGGCCTGCAGTGACACCACCAGACCCGCTGCAGAGTCCTGCTCGATCCGGAATCCCTGCGCCTTCAACCGCCGCAGCAGCCGTTCGCGCACGGCAGCAGGATCACCCGACACCCGCCGCGCATCCGGCACCGCAACCACCGCCCCTGCGGCCACGGCCGGAGCAGGGGCAGCGGGCGATGCGGATGGCCCGACACCGGCACACGCCGCCAGCCAGCTGGCCAGCGTCACCGCCAGCCCGGTTTTGATCTTGCACCACACCATCCGGCCCTCCTTGTCTGGGCGCGCATTGTGCGCCACCAGCGGCCAAATGAAAACCGCAGGCCTGGCCGCCGGCAGGCGCCAGCACGATAAATACCCGGAGCACAGCCCATCGGCCAACACGCCGCGAGCCCTGATTTTGCCTACAATACAGCCAACATTGCGCGCTGCCGTGCATGATTCCACTTACTGAGGAGACCGCCGTGGGTTTGTTTGATTTCATCAAGAAGCAGTTTGTCGATGTCATTCACTGGACCGAAGAGACAGACGGCGTACTGGTCAGCCGCTATCCGATGCAGGACTTCGAAATCCAGTACGGCGCCCAGCTCACCGTGCGCGATTCGCAGCTGGCGATGTTCGTCGATCAGGGCAAGGTGGCCGACGTCTTTGTTCCGGGCGGCCCGTACACGCTGAACACGCAAACGCTGCCACTGCTGACCAACCTGAAAAACTGGGACAAGCTGTTCGAATCGCCGTTCAAGTCGGATGTGTATTTCTTCAGCACCCGGCTGCAGCTGGATCGCAAATGGGGCACACCCAACCCGATCACCATCCGCGACAAGGATTTCGGCATTGTCCGGCTGCGCGCCTTTGGTATTTACAGCTACCGCATCAGCGACCCGGTGAAGTTTTACAAGGAAGTATCCGGCACCCGCGAAACCTACACCGTCGAAGAGCTGGACGGCCAGCTGCGCGCCCTGGTGATCAGCGGCATGACCGATCTGTTCGCCCAGTCCGGCGTACCATTCCTCGACATGGCGGCCAATCAGGATGAGCTGGGCAGCCAGTTGAAAGCCAAGCTGACTGAACAATTCGCCCGCTACGGGCTGGAGCTCGACCAGTTCAACGTACAGAACGTGTCGCTGCCGGAAGATCTGCAGAAAGTGCTCGATCAACGCATCGGCATGAATATCGCCGGCGATCTGAACAAGCTGACCCAATACAACGTCGCGCAAAGCATTCCGATCGCCGCAGCCAACGAAGGCGGCGCGGCCGGGGTGGGTGCCGGACTGGGCGCCGGGGTAGCAATGGGGCAAGCGATGATGGGCGCCCTCTCGCAGGCAATGACGCCGGCTGCAGCCCCTGCGGCATCCCCCGCCGTGACCGCTGCACCGGCCGAAGACCCGCTGGCGCTGATCGAGAAGCTGCATGGACTGATGGAAAAAGGCATTCTGTCGGCAGAAGAATTTGCCGCCAAGAAAGCCGAATTGCTCAAGAAACTGATGTAAACCCGCACCCTCTCCGTGAAAACTGCCAACTGCCCATCCTGCGGTGCGCCGGTCGAATTTCATTCGGCGCACTCGGTCATGGCCGTGTGCTCGTTCTGCCAGAGCACACTGGTTCGCCATGATGTAAACATCGAAGACATCGGCAAGATGGCCGCGCTGGCCATTGACGCCAGCCCAATCCGCCGTGGCATGGTCGGCCGCTACCGGGGTACCGCCTTCGCGGTGATTGGCCGGATACAGCAGCAATACCCGGACGGCTACTGGAATGAATGGTTCCTGCTGTTTGACGATCAGCGAGAAGGCTGGCTATCCGAGGGATCGGGCCAGTTTTATCTGACCTTCCCGGCTGAGAACAAAACCGTACTGCCGCCGTTTTCCCAGCTCCGGGTTGACATGCAGCTCAAGCTGAACGGCCAGTTTTTTACCGTCACCAATCTGGAAACCGCCCGCTGCGTGGCCGGCGAGGGTGAGTTGCCGTTCCGGGTCGGTGCCGGATTCGAATCGCCTGCCGCCGATCTGCGCAACAGCCAGTCGTTTGCCAGCATTGATTACAGCGATGACCCGCCCCGGTTGTATCTGGGCGAAACAGTCGAATTGAAATCACTGCAGCTCGACGCCAGCGGTGCCGCGGCAGTCGAACCAGCCAGGGTCACTGATCTGTCAGCCTTTCAGTGCCCCAGCTGCGCCGCACCACTGGCAACCCACAGCAAGGATATCCAGACGGTCGCCTGCGGCAGCTGCGGTGCCGTCATCGACACCAGCAACCGCAACCTGGACATCCTGTCCAGAGTACGGTCGGCCGAAAAAATCCAGCCGGCCCTGCCGCTGGGCAGCCAGGGCCGGCTGCGCGGCGACAACTACACCGTCATCGGCTTTTTGCGCCGCAAAACAGTCATCGAGGGCCTCACCTACGACTGGGATGAATACCTGCTCTACAGCGACAAAGAGGGGTTTCGCTGGCTCACGGAATCAGACGGCCACTGGAATCTGGCCAAAGGCCTGTCCGGCCTGCCACGGGTCAGCCAGGGCAGCCACCCCAGCGTCAGCTACCTGGGCACCGACTACCCACACTTCCAGACCTGCACGGCTGCCATCAGCTATGTAGTCGGCGAGTTTTACTGGAAAGTGAAACAAGGCGACAGCGCCGAGTGTTCGGACTTTGTCGCCCCGCCACTAATGCTATCCCGCGAGCGCACCGAACGGGAGATCGCCTGGAGCATTGCCGAATACCTGCCCAAAGCCGACATCGAAGCCGCCTTCAAGGTCAGCCTGCCCGACCCCATCGGCATCGCCCCCAACCAGCCCAGCCCGCACGCCAGCACCGCCCCCTACTGGAAGCTGTTCTGGCTGCTGTCCGCGCTGGCACTGGTGCTGCAGATCAGCTTTGTCGCCGCAGCACGCAACCAGCGGGTACTGCAGCACACCCTGACCCTCGCCCCCAGCGAAACCGCCGGTAGCTGGACCAGCGAACCCTTTACCATTGACGGCCGGCGCAGCAATGTCGCCATCCGCGAAAACGCCAACGTGCGCAATCACTGGGTGTATCTGGACATGGCGCTAATCAACACCACTACCGGCGACGTCCACAAACTCGGCCGTGAGGTCAGCTACTACTACGGATCGGACAGCGACGGCGCCTGGAGCGAAGGCAGTAACGAAGACGAAGCCTTCCTGACCGACATCCCCCCCGGCCGCTACGTGCTGGAGGTCGACGCCGAAACCGCAGGCAATCACCCCGACACCCTGTTTGCCAACATCGCCGTCTACCGCGACGTACCGGTATGGGCCAATTTCTGGGCGCTGGAACTGCTGCTGTTGTGCTTCCCACTGTTGGCGTGGTGGCGAAGCTGGCAGTACGAAGTCAAACGCTGGGCCGAATCCGACCACCCCAAAGTCACCAGCTCGGAGGACGACTGATGCAGCGCCTGTTCGCCATGATCGGCATCGCCGCCTTCTCGCTGTACTCGTGGGCCACATTCAACGGCAAATCGATTCTGGGCTCGGATGAACAGAGCCGCGAAAACAAGGGCAGCGGCTACGCCCGCAGCTATCACAAATAAAGGAGCCACACATGCACGACATCCTCACCCCCAGCTATTTCATCAGCTCGCTACTGTATTCGCTGCTGGGCGTAATAGTGTTCTGGGTCGCCTTCATCATCATCGACAAGCTCACCCCCTACGACCTCTGGAAAGGCATCGTCGAAGACAAGAACCAGGCACTGGCCACCGTCGTCGCAGCCATGTGCCTGGGGATCGCCATCATCGTCGCCGCCGCCATACACGGCTGAGCCACCGCAACAGCCCTCCGGCCTGCAAGCCAATCCCAGAGCGGCGCGCAGGCCAGTCTGCAAGCCAATCCCAGAGCGGTCTGCAGCCCGATGCCTTTTACACTCGCCTTCATCGTCCCGACCCATGCGCTTCGCCCTGCTGTTTTCCGTCTTCGTGGTCGCCTCGTGCGGCCTGGCTTATGAACTGATCGCCGGCGCCCTCTCCAGCTATCTCATTGGCGACTCCGTCCTCCAGTTTTCCACCATCATCGGCGTCTACCTGTTTGCCATGGGCTGCGGATCGTACCTCTCCCGCTTCATCGTCCACGGCGTCGCCGCCCGCTTCGTCCAGATCGAACTGCTGGTCGGCCTCATCGGCGGCTACTCCGCCGCCACCCTGTTCTGGGTGTACGCCTTCCTCACTGCACCGTTCAAACTGGTTCTGTACGGACTCGTTTTCCTGATCGGCATGCTGGTCGGGCTGGAAATCCCCCTGGTCATGCGCCTGCTGGAAAAAAAAATCCAGTTCCGCGACCTGGTCTCGCAAGTGCTCACCTTCGACTACCTCGGCGCACTCGCCGTCTCGCTGCTGTTCCCCCTGCTGCTCGCCCCCCATCTCGGCATGATCCGCTCAGCCCTGCTGTTCGGCCTGCTCAACGCAGCCATCGCCCTGTGGACCATCTGGCTGTTCCGCGATCAGCTTCCCGAGCGCCGCGCCCTCACCGGGGTCGGATCAATCGTCCTCCTGGTCCTGGCCGGCGGCTTTGTCGGCTCAGACAAACTCACCCAGTTTGCCGAAACCAGCCTCTACCAGGACGACATCGTCCTCACCGAAACCACCCCCTACCAGCGCATCGTCCTCACCCGCTGGAAAGACGACTACCGCCTGTTTCTCAACGGCAACCTGCAGTTCTCCTCCCGCGACGAATACCGCTACCACGAAGCCCTGGTCCACCCCGGCCTCGCCAGCCTGCCGTGGGCCCGCCGCGTACTCGTACTTGGCGGCGGCGACGGCCTCGCCGTACGCGAAATCCTCAAATACCCGCAGATCGAATCGATCACCCTGGTCGACCTCGACCCAAGCATGACCCGCATGTTCCGCGAAGTCCCCCTGCTGCGCCAGCTCAACCAGCACGCACTGCAATCCCCCAAGGTCCACATCGTCAACACCGACGCCTTCGCCTGGCTGGAACAACAACCGCACGTATTCGACTTCATCGTCGTCGACTTTCCCGACCCCACCAACTACGCCGTCGGCAAACTCTACACCAACACCTTCTACCGCCTGCTGGAACGCCACCTCAACGCCCGCGGCCGCGCCGTCATCCAGGCCACCTCCCCGCTGTACGCCCGCCAATCGTACTGGACCGTCGTCAACACCATCGAAAGCATCGGCCTGCAAACCGCCCCCTACCACGCCCTCGTACCCGCATTCGGCGAATGGGGCTACATCCTCGCCAGCCGCGAACCCTACCAGCCCCCCAACCGACTCCCCAACAACCTGCGCTTCATCACCGCCCCCCAACTCCCCACCCTGTTCAACTTCCCCCCCGACATGTCGCGCGTCGACAGCGAAATCAACCGGCTGAACAACCAGATCCTGGTCAGAACCTTTGAAGCAGAGTGGCGGCAGGTGATTCGGTGAGGGACAGAAAAAAGAAAACCCGCCTGACGGCGGGTTGGATACAGAATCTTGCGATTCTTTATTGCAGCAACGGCTCTCACCCCGGAAAACTACAACACGACAAAGGCTAGCACAGGAAAAACCATGCAATAAGAAATTGAATACGATCTCGGACTGGATATCGGCTGAGAAATACAAAACACGCTTCGCTCTATATGAGCAAAAAATGCGGGGTGGCTCGTGAAAAAATCTAACCCTGCGCTCAAGCGGGACTGGCTTACAGCGGGCTTTCGCCCGCTTCCAGCCGCCCTTTACCTTCAATGTTAGAAAAGAGTTCACCCCATGAGCAACAACGTTGCAAAAAATGCGAAAGATATTCTAGAAAGCCCTGAAAAACTTCTAGATTTCGCACAATTAAACCGAGTAACCACTGAAGCAGCCGAAGAAATACTAAGAAGACTTTCTGAAAAACCAGAAATTGCCGATGAATTCAAGAAATACATCTTCTCTGAAGATCGGAGCGATGATTTCAAGGGCTATACAGCAGGTGAGGCAACGGGTTACCAACGTGGCCATGAGGCTGGCTTTGCAAAAGGTGCAATGCTCGGGGCTCTCGCCACTATTGGCACTCTAACTGCTGCCGGTCTTGCAATTTTGTTTAATAAAAAATAAGTTCTAACCCGGCAGCCAAGCGGGCTGGCCTACGGCCAGCCGCTTAATTTGGCCGTTAGAGGCGCAGGGAGCAAGGAGGTCTCCCCCGAGGAGAGGGAACGGTTCCGGCTGCGCGCTGAGAATTTGCGGCTCAAGCGGGAGAACGAAATTCTGAAAAAAGCGACGGCGTACTTTGCCAGGGATGTCCTGTGAAGTGCGCGGCTGAAAGCCTTGGCTTGGGAGAAAGTGATTTTGCCATCGCGTTTGACCCGGACTTGGAGGCGGTAGGACAATGCTCCATCCGCATTTCTGCGCTTGGTGACCGTGGCCATTTTTTGGAGCAATTTTCAGCGCTGCACGTAGCACCGACAGCGCAAAAATGGCAAAAATTCACCAGAAAACACCGACAATGCCTGAAGAAAAAATCGCAATAAAATCAATTACACAAGCCAATACAAGCACATTACCCAAGCGCACCCTCAGCATCGCGCCGATGCTGGACTGGACTGACCGTTTTTATCGCCAGTTTGCCCGCCAGATCACCCGCCACACCTGGCTGTACACCGAGATGGTGACTACCGGGGCAGTGCTGCACGGCAACCGGGATCGTTTTCTGCGGTTTGATCCGTGTGAGCAGCCGATTGCCTTGCAGCTGGGCGGTAGCGATCCGGCTGCGTTGGCGCAGTGCGCGAAGATTGCCGAGCGATGGGGTTACGACGAGGTGAATCTCAACGTGGGCTGCCCCAGCGAACGGGTGCAGGAAGGCAGTTTTGGCGCTTGCCTGATGGCGGAGCCGCAGCTGGTGGCGGATTGTGTGCAGGCGATGCGCGATGGGGTGGCGATTCCGGTGACGGTGAAACACCGCATCGGTATCGATAAGATTGAGGAATACGACTATCTGCGCAACTTTGTCGATGTGGTGGCATCGGCCGGTTGTCAGACGTTTATCGTCCACGCCCGCAATGCGATCCTCAAGGGCCTGAGCCCGAAGCAGAACCGCGAAATCCCGCCGCTGAAATACGATTATGTGTACCGGCTGAAGCAGGAACGGCCGGACCTGCAGATCATTATCAACGGCGGCATTACCACGCTGGAGCAGACCGATGAACACCTGCGCCATGTGGATGGGGTGATGATCGGCCGTGAGGCGTATCACAACCCTTACCTGCTGGCGGATGCCGACCGTCGCTATTACGGCGACGATCATCCGCAACCCTGCCGCGCCGAGGTGATCGAGGCGCTGATGCCGTTTGTGGAACAGGAGGTGAAAGACGGTGTGCCGCTGAAAATCATCACCCGCCACATTCTCGGCTTGTTTCAGGGAATGCGCGGCGCACGCTACTGGCGGCGGCAGTTATCCGATCATGTGTTGCTCAAGCCCAACAATCCGCAACTGATTGTGCAGACCTTGCAACAGATGCTGGCGCAGCAGGGCACGGAATAGGCACCGGCCTGCGCACCGCTCTGGTAGCGGCTTGCAGGCCAGTCTGCAGGCCGCGCTGGTATTGGCTGTCAGGCCACCCTGCCAACAACACGACATGCTGCCCGAGTGCGGCATGGTTATGGGCGAACACGGGCCGTCTGCCAGATATCAAAACTCGTTGGCGAGCTTTTTGTACCCCTTGACCAGATCAACATTGGTGCGAGCGACGTCTTCGGAGAAATCCGATGCCTTGGCAGTCACCCGTGGAATCCGGCTCAGATCGGTATTCGGGCCGATGCGTTCGGTAGACGGCACGTAAAAACCCGATGGCAGGTGACAACCGTCCAGCACCGAGTTGTGACGCACCACGCAGCCCTCCTCCACCACACAGTTGAACAACACGGTATTGAACCCGATGAACACACGGTTACCCACCTGACAGGGGCCATGCACGATCGAGCGGTGCGCAATCGAAGTGTGCTCGCCAATGGTCACGGCTGCGCCGCTCTTGGAATGGATCACCACGCCATCCTGAATATTCGAGTTGGCCCCGATAACGATCGGCTCCATCTCACCTTCACTATTCACCTCATCGGCGCGGATCACCGCGTAGGGGCCGACGAAGACATTCTCCCTGATGATCACCTTGCCGCAGATGATCGCAGTCGGATCAATAAACGCACTCTCATCAATCACCGGCAAATGGCCGCTGGGGTTTTTGCGAATCATGTGTTCTCCTGTTGGACAATCCCGCTGAACGGCTCAGCCCATCTGGCCGCGGTGCGCCGTTCTACCATTGGCAGCCCGCCTGCTTCAACACCCACCCGCCGCCCACCGGCATTCTTTTGGCAAGACATGACATTTGTCACAGGCGCCAGGCACTCGCCAATGTCATATTAATTAGAGCAACAAGCCTAATTTCACAACAAATCCATAGCCGCCTGTTGCCACACAAACCTGAAAAAGAGAAAACACGGAGACCTATCAAATGAATACCTTCAGCAAGCTGTGCTGTGCCGCTGCGCTCGGCTTATCCTCCCTCACCTCACTGGCCGCCAACAGCGACCCGATCGTCCTGATCCATGGCTTCATCGGCTGGGGACGCGATGAAATGTTCGGCATGAAATACTGGGGCGGCGGCTTTTCCGGCAGCCGCGACCTGCAGGAAGTGCTGAAAGCCAATGGCACCGAAACCTTTACCGTCGCAGTCGGCCCGGTCAGCTCGGTATGGGATCGCGCCATTGAAGCCTATTACCAGGTCAAGGGCGGCTGTGTCGATTACGGTGCGGCCCACGCCGCACGCCACGGCCACGCCCGTTATGGCCGGTGTTATACCGCACATTATCCGCAGTGGGACGACAACCATCCGGTGCATTTCGTCACCCACAGCATGGGCGGCCAGACCGCCCGGGCGCTGGACACCCTGTTGCGCGACGGCTCGCAGGAAGAACGCGCCGCCAGTGGCGCAGAAGTGGCCGAGCTGTTCAAGGGCGGCAAGAAATGGACCCGCAGCATCACCACCGTCTCCACCCCGCATGACGGCACCACCCTGGCCAGCGGCGTGCAATTGCTCAACATTGCCGAAGAAGTCGTCGGTGCCGCCGCCGCCCTGGCCGGCCTGAACAGCAGCACCGACGTGGCCTACGACTTCAAGCTCGACCAATGGAACCTGCGCCGCAACAGCGGCGAAAGCTTCGGCAGTTACCTGAATCGGGTAAAATCGTCACCGTTCTGGACCGGCGACCAGAAAGACGTCAGCCTGTGGGATCTGAGCCCGGACGGCGCCAGGGAACTCAACCAGTGGACCAAAACCTACCCTGACACCTATTACTTCTCGTTCAGCACCGAAGCCACCTACCGCGGCCTGCTCAGCGGCTGGCAATATCCGGAGCTGAGCATGTTCCTGCCATTCCAGCCGCTGGCCATGTTCATGGGCACCTACACCCGCAAACAGCCGGGCAAAGTCATCATCGACAGCAGCTGGTGGCAGAACGACGGCATCGTCAACACCCGCAGCATGCGCGCCCCCGCCGGCCACCCCTGGGTCAACTTCAACGGCACCCCGGCCAAGGGCAGCTGGAACCACATCGGGCTGTACAACAGCTGGGATCACTTTGATATCCAGGGCCTGTTCTGCGTCACCTGCAACATCAACCCGATCCACATCCAGCACGCCAATCGTCTGAAAGCGCTGAACTGAACCACCGACCGGCCGCAAGGCCGGTTTTTTCATCAGGCCAAGCGGGCAGCCCATGCCCCCTGTATCGGGCTACGGGTTACGTCCCTGCATTTTCTCTTGCCCCTTTTGCCCTGAATATCTGCAAGCGCTCGACATCAACGGTCAGGTATATATTGCGCTGACCAGGCGGCTCTGACCATAAATCAAGCGGGCATCACGCCGATAAACTAACCAAGACGACACCGCAGCCGAGACCGCATTGTTTCCCGATACCCTAAACCGCCGAGGGTGTCCGCATACCTGCACGCCTTGTTGGCCAGAAACAAGGCTTCGGCGCAGGTGAGCCTGCTGGAGCGAACCAGCAGGTTGACCTGCTTGTCGTAACCAATGATCAGCACGTCTTCAAACTCGGCTTCATCCATTGCGCTCTGCAGCGCTTGTTCAGCGTGTCCACCTTGCGGAATACCGGCTGCCCGTCCATGTCCAGTTCCAGCGCCTGCAGGCGTGACGGCACGATGCGGATAATTGGGTAATCGTCCGGGGTGATGTTCTCTTCCAGCCCCATTGCAGCTTTCCGGGGCGAGAGAGGGAGCGACAACCGTGGCGTGTCCGCAGTGGGCTGGGCGACTTGCCTTTGCCGATACCCTCAGGGTTGCGGCAGGGGGTGTTGTTTGAGCTTCAACCGGGCCAGGCCGCGATTGAATGCCGATCGGCGCGCCTCGCTTTCGGGTTTTTGTTTGGGGAAGATGACATACAGCGGGCCGCTGTTGATTGCGCGGGGATGCGAGGTGACTTGTGCGGCCTCTTCTGCCGAGAATTGGTTTTTCAGCAATGCGTCGCCCACGGCCTGCGAAATCAGCGCGGCGTCGATCCGTCCGGCGAGCAATTTGCGCAGGTTGAGTTCGTCGGAGCTGGTGCGCTGTACCTGTATGAGCTTGCCCTGCTCTGCCTGGCTGAACGCCTCGCCGTAGGTGTAGCCCAGGGTTGCGCCGAGGCTTTTGCCCTTGAGGTCTGCCAGGTTTTTCCAGTCGAGGGGGCGGCTCTTGAGATGGAACAGCACTTGCTTTTCCACAAACACTGGCTCGCTGAACAGTACTTCCCGCTCGCGCTCGTCGTTCTTGTACCAGCCCACCGAGGCGTCGAGCTGGCCTGTTTTGACGACGTAATAGGCGCGGGCCCAGGGCAGGAACTGGTATTCGATATCGATACCTTCGGCCTTGAATGCGTCGGTGACGATGCGGGTTACCAAGCCGTAACCCGGCAGCTCCTTGCCCATGAAGGGGGGCCAGTCGCCATTGCTGATTCGCAGGGTCTGGGCCGCTACCGGCGACGGCAGCACCAGCGCGGTCAGCAGGGTCAGTAGTAAACCATCACGCGTCATCGGTTTTCCTTGAATCTGCGGTACGGCAGGGGCGGTGTTTCGCGCACCCCATGCCGCGGCGGCCTGTCGAACCTGCAACACCGTGGCGGTGCGACCCGTCTGCCAGGCCAGCGGAGCTTGCATTATAGAGCTTGGCAAGCAGGCGCTGCCGGGCGATAGGCCGGGGTTGCGCTGCAAGCGGCCATGAGCGAGGCACCCAGCCTGGCTGCAAGCCAATACTGGCGAGGCCTGCAGGCCGACAGGCCATGACTGCGCCGGGCGGGCTCAGCGAGCGGATTTCGATCCTTTGACCTGCTGGCTGGCCAACACGATCTGCAAGCCCTGATTGAAGATCCGTGCCAGCTCGGCCCCCTTTTTGCCTTTTTTGAAGCAGATGAACAGTCCTTTGTGTTCCAGCAGGGAGGGGTTCATCTTCAGTCTGGCGCGCACCTGAGCAAGCGCCGGGGTAGAAATCAGATAGTCGAATACGTTACGGTCGATGACGGCCAGGTCGATATGCCCGATCGCCAGCTTGAGCAGGTTCCGTTCATCGGTGGTGGCGATGTCGGTACGCAGCACCCCGGCGGCGGCCAAGCGATCAAATTCGTCGGTGTTGATGTAGTCCTGAACCACGCCGATCGACACCCCGGACAAGTCTTGCAGCGTGCGCCAGGTGGTATTCGAATCGGTGCGCTCGGCAAAGCCCAGCGGCCCTTCGCCCAGCGGCTTGGAATAGATGAACTCGGCTGCCGTTGTGGCGGAATGGTATTCGGGAAAATAGCCATGGAAGCGGGGGCTGTGCCTGGCCAGATGCACCGCCCTGGACCAGGGATAGAACTCGATGACCAGGGTGTAGCCCATGGCCTTGAATGCCTGCCTGGCCACTGTGGCCAGCGTCCCCTGCTCCGGAAGGGCCTCGCTGGTGTAGGGAGGCCACTCCAGCGAGCTCAGCACGACCACTCGCGCATCCGGCGCCGCTGCCACCTCGGCAGCGTGCAGAGGCAGCCCAAGAGCCAGGCAACAGAGCAGCAGATATCGGGCAAACAAGATACGGGCCTCGGATTCGATCACGGATGGTTGCGCAGCTGCAGGAATGACGCTCCGCCTACCCTGCATTGTAGCCACGCAGACAGAGGGCCAAAAGCAACGCCGTATCGGGAACGATACGGCGTTGGCGGATTCTGGCTCCTCCCTGGATCAGATGCGCCGGGCCAGCTCGGCAGCCTTGCCGGTGTAGGTGTCCGGCGTCAGTTGCAGCAATGCCTGTTTGGCACTGCCCGGAATCGCCAGCTGGCTGATGAAGGTGTGCAGGTCGTCCTTGCTGATACCACCCTTGCCGCGAGTCAACTCTTTCAGCTGCTCGTAAGGGTTGGCAATGCCGTAACGGCGCATCACGGTCTGGATCGGCTCGGCCAGCACTTCCCAGTTGGCATCCAGGTCGGCGGCCATGCGCTGCGGATTGGCTTCCAGCTTGTTCAAGCCGCGCTGCAGGGCAACGTAGCCGAGCATCGAATAGCCGATGGCCACGCCCATATTGCGTAATACGGTCGAGTCGGTCAGATCGCGCTGCCAGCGGCTGATGGGCAGCTTTTCGGCCAGGTGGCGCAGCAAGGCGTTAGCCATGCCCAGATTGCCTTCGGAGTTCTCGAAGTCGATCGGGTTGACCTTGTGCGGCATGGTCGAGCTGCCGACTTCGCCTTTTTTGACTTTCTGTTTGAAGAAACCCAGCGAGATATAACCCCACACGTCGCGATCCAGATCGATCAGGATGGTGTTGGCGCGGGCAATCGCGTCGTACAGCTCGGCCATGTAGTCGTGCGGCTCGATCTGGATGGTATAGGGATTGAAGGTCAGGCCCAGGCTTTCGACAAAACGTTTGGCAAACCCTTCCCAGTCGAATTCCGGGTAGGCCGACAGGTGCGCGTTGTAGTTGCCCACCGCGCCGTTGATCTTGCCCAGCAATTCGACTGCGGCGATCTGCTGACGCTGGCGGCGCAGACGGTAGACCACGTTGGCCAGTTCCTTGCCCATGGTAGACGGCGTTGCCGGCTGGCCGTGGGTGCGACTCATCATGGGTGTATCGGCCAGATCGTGCGCCAGCTCCACCATGCGGTGGATAATCTGATCCAACACAGGCAAGAGCACCTGATCACGGCCGGCTTTGAGCATCAGCGCGTGGCTGAGGTTATTGATGTCTTCCGAGGTGCAGGCAAAGTGGATGAATTCGCTGGCGGCAAGAACTTCGGCGTTGTCGACAAAGCAGCGCTTGAGCCAGTATTCGATGGCCTTGACGTCGTGGTTGGTCTCTGCCTCGATCGCCTTGACTTCTGCGGCGTCGGCCTCGTCGAACTCGGCCACCACCCGATCCAGCTCGGCCAGGGTGGAAGCGGAGAAGGGGGCAATCTCAGCGATCGCGGGCTCGGCGGCCAACGTTTTCAGCCATTCGACTTCGACACGGATGCGGTTGTGAAACAGGGCATATTCACTGAAAAATGGCCGCAGTCCAGACACTTGCGATTGATAACGGCCATCGAGCGGGGACAGGGCGGTAAGCGCGGACAGGTTCATGAAGCCACCAGCAGACAGAAAAGAAAAAGGGCTGCAGTTTAACACAGCCCCTTGGTCGTTGTTTTGCCGACAGAAAGCAGCTTACTGCTTGGTGTAATTGAGCGTGCCGGTATAGGCCTCGTACTTGAAGGTGCCTTTCATGTACTGCTTGCCGCCGGATTCGGAGACCTTGAGCGTGAACACCGCGCCGTTGGCATGCGAGAACACCATCGTGGTCGGGTCTTTGAACTTGCCGGGGGCAAACGGCTCGATCAGGTCGCCAAACGGCGTATCGAGAATCGACGATACGCCGTTGATCGTGTCTCCATTGATCGATTTGATTTCAACCACCGCTTTGCCATCGGTGCCGGTGCCGTCCACCACCCATTTGCCCACCCAGGTACCGACATATTTACTCTCGGTAGCGGCCGGAGCGGCAGCAGCAGGGGTTGGAGCAGGCGCCGCAACCGGGGCGGGTGCGGGCGCCGGGGTGGCAACCGGGGCGGGCTGCGGCGCAGCGGGCTCGTAGGCCTCCTTGATCCAGGCGCAACCTGACATGCCAACGGCAACCAGCAGCGCAGTGCCAGTGGTAAAAACACGCGAACGGACTTTGAACATTGTGGCTCCTCTAAGGATTATGTGTTGCCAGATCAAACCGAAGGATTATAAGCATATAAATATATGCTGTCAGCCCCATTTTACCTGTTGCAGATGCGCCAGCGACCGGCCCAGAAAACGCTCGCCGATGGTCTGGAAACGCAACGGGATGTCGGTAACGTAGTACTGGTAGTTTGGTAAACCGCGCTGCAGATTGGCAAGGCCAATTTCAGCCAGCACCTGCGCGGTCTGCTCGGCCATCGCTGCAGCCGAATCCACCAGCTGGATCGCCGGGCCAGCCACTTCGTGCAGCAGCGGCTTGAGCAGCGGGTAATGGGTGCAGCCCAGCACCAGCGTGTCAATCTGCTCGACGAACACCGGCTTGAGGTATTCCTGCGCAGTCAGCCGCGTCACCGGATGATCGAGCCACCCCTCCTCCACCAGCGGCACAAACAACGGGCAGGCTTGCGAGTAGACGCGCACACCGGGGTTCAGGTGATGAATGCTGCGGGCGTAGGCATTGGAGTTAATAGTGGTCGGGGTGCCGATCACGCCAACGGCATGGCTGCGGGTCATCGCGACGGCGGTGCGGGCACCGGCTTCGATCACATCCAGCACCGGCACCTCGCCGGCCCGCTGCTTCACCACGTCGGCGGCCACTGCCGCCATGGTATTGCAGGCGATGATCAGCAGCTTGACCTGTTTTTCCAACAGGAAATCGGTGATCTGGCCGGTGAACTGCTTGATGGTATCCACCGATTTGACGCCGTACGGCACCCGGGCGGTGTCACCGAAATAGACGATATCCTCGAACGGCAGCCGCTCCATCAGCGCCCGCACCACCGTCAGGCCGCCAACGCCGGAATCGAACACCCCGATCGGGTGAGAGGGCTGAGAATCCATGCATGCTATCCGTTCAGACAAGGGCCGCCATGATACACGGCGGGGTATCTGCTCACTATAGCCAGCCGTGCTACGTCGAAGCGGGCAAAAAACAGGCAGCAGAACACGATTTGGCCAGTGGCTTTTTTTCAGCAGCGCTCAGTCTGGCGCTGCAATGCCCACTGCACATGCTCACGCACCAGCGGCGAAGGATGGTCGGTACGCGCCTGCAGCGCGGCAATCACCTCGTCGCTGCAGCGGGCGTTACCCAAGCCCACCGCGATATTGCGCAGCCAGCGCTCGTGGCCGATCCGGTAGATCGGCGTGCCAGCCAGCCGCTGCTGGAATTCGGCCTCGCTCCAGCCGAACAGCTCGACCAGGCTGGCCCGGTCCAGCCCGTTGCGCACGGCAAAATCCGGCTCGTCAGTCTGGCGGGCAAAGCGGTTCCACGGGCACACCAGCTGGCAATCGTCGCAGCCGTAGACACGGTTGCCGATCAATGGCCGCAGCTCGACCGGGATGCTGTCGTGCAATTCGATCGTCAGATAGGAAATACAGCGCCGCGCATCGATCCGGTACGGCGCGACGATGGCGCCGGTCGGGCAGATGTCGACGCAGCGGGTACAGTGGCCGCAATGGCCGCTTTCGGCGGGGTCGGGCGGCAGCGGCAGGTCGGTGAAGATTTCGCCGAGAAAAAAGAACGAGCCGTCATTGCGGTTGAGCAGCAGCGAATGCTTGCCGCGCCAGCCCTGACGGGTGCGCGAAGCCAGCTCGACTTCCAGTGTCGGCGCCGAATCGGTAAACACCCGGTAGCCGAACGGGCCGACGGCACCAGCGATGCGCTCGGCCAGCTGCTGCAGCCGGCTGCGCAATACCTTGTGGTAATCGCGCCCCAGTGCGTAGCGCGAGACGTAAGCGGTCTGGCCGTCGTCGAGCAGCGCCAGCGCCTGGCCGGGGTCCGAGGCCAGATAATTCATCCGCAGCGAGATCACCGACAGCGTGCCCGGCACCAACTCAGCCGGGCGCGCCCGTTTCAGGCCGTGTTTTGCCATATAATCCATCGCACCGTGCATGCCGGCGGCCAGCCAGTCGAGCAAGCCCTGCTCGGCGCTGGACAGGTCGATACCGGCCACGCTGGCGGCAGAAAACCCCGCCTCGCACGCCCAGCGGTGGATATCGTTTTTCAGCGCCTGCCAGTCCGTGCCGGGCGCATCAGGAGTCTTGTCATGCATGCAGCCGATGATACTGCCGGTGGCCCGGCCTGCCTACTCACCCTGGCCGACGAGTCCGCCACCCTTGCCCTGGGCGCCCTGCTGGCGCGCACGCTGCGGCCGGGGCTGGTCATTTTCCTGCAAGGAGATCTGGGCGCCGGGAAAACCACCCTCACCCGCGGTCTGCTGCGCGGGCTGGGCTACGCCGGCCGGGTCAAAAGCCCGACCTACACGCTGGTTGAACCTTACACCATTTCTAACTTATACTTATATCACTTTGATTTGTATAGATTCAACAACCCGTACGAATGGGAAGAAGCCGGCTTTCACGAGCACTTCAACCCCACGTCGGTTTGCCTGATCGAATGGCCGGAAAAGGCAGCGGTCCTACTGCCCAAACCCGACCTGTGCATCAGGCTGGCTGACAGCGGTACGGGCCGTCAGGTGGAAATCAGCGCAGCAAGCGAGGCAGGCCAATCATGTTTGACGAATCTGACAAGACAACTCCCCGAACCCTGAACACCCCCGATGCGCCCCGCCGTGCCTTGCTTAAAGCCGCAGCGGCATCGTTGCTGCTCAGCGTCTGCCGGGTGGGACTGGCCGCTGGACAGCCGTCGGTCATCGCCGTGCGTGTCTGGCCCTCGACCGACTACACCCGGGTCACGCTTGAGTCCAGCGAACCGCTGACCTTCAAAACCCTGATGATCCGCAACCCTGACCGGCTGGTAGTCGATCTGGAAGGCGTCGAGCTGAACAAGGCGCTGGAAAGCCTGGCCGGCAAAGTCGACGCCGACGACCCATTCATCAGCCAGTTGCGCGCCGGGCGCAACAAGCCGGGAACGGTAAGGCTGGTGCTTGATCTCAAGGCCACCGCCAAGCCGCAGGTGTTTTCGATTCCGCCGGCCGGCGACTACCAGCACCGGCTGGTGATTGACCTGTATTCGCCCAACAGCGCCCCCCTGTTCAATCTGGATCAGTCCAGCCCGATCGATGGCAACAGTGTCGGCGAGCTGAACAAACCCGACCCTGCGCCACGTGCCGATGAACGGCCAGCACGCAAGGAAGAAGAAACCACGGTGTCGCGCAAGCAGCTTGATGTCGAGCGGATGATTACCATCGTCATCGACCCCGGCCACGGTGGCGAAGACCCCGGCGCGGTCGGCGCCAGCGGAGCCAAGGAAAAGGATGTCACCCTGCAGGTGGGCCGCAAGCTGAAACAGGTGCTGGAAAAACAGCCGAACGTGCGGGTACTGATGACCCGCGACGAAGATGTGTTCATCCCGCTGGCAGGCCGGGTCAGCAAGGCGCGCAAAGCCAACGCTGACCTGTTCGTGTCGATTCATGCCGATGCCTTCATCAAGCCGGACGCCCGTGGCAGTTCGGTATTTGCGCTGTCGCCCAAGGGGGCATCCAGCACGGCTGCCAAGTGGCTGGCCAACAAGGAGAATCAGGCCGACCTGATCGGCGGGGTCAAACTGAACGTCAAGGACCCCTATCTGGCGCACACGCTGCTGGACCTGACCCAGACAGCAACCATCAGCGACAGCCTGAAACTGGGACGAGCCGTGCTGTCAGAGCTGGGCAACATCAACAAACTGCACAGCTCAGGCGTGGAACAGGCTGGATTTGCGGTATTGAAAGCGCCGGATATTCCGTCGATCCTGGTGGAAACCGCGTTCATCAGCAATCCGGAAGAAGAAAAGCGTCTGACCGACGAAGCCTACCAGCACAAGCTGGCCACTGCGATCCACAACGGCATCAAACGCTATTTCGCCAAGAACCCGCCCCTGGCGCGCACCAAGCTGGCTTGAGCCGACAGACCGCGAGCGAGAATCAGGAAGGCTGCGGTGGCTCGTCCTGCACGTCGATCGCGGCTGGCGCCGGCATCAGCAGGTTTTGGGTGTGCAGGTAGTCGATGGCGTAAAAATCCGCCAGCGCCCCGTACAGCGACAAGCCCTCAGCCGCCAGTTCGGTCTCCAGCCTGGCCACGATCTCGCGCACCACGACAGCAGCTTCGTCTGGCTTGAGCGGCGACAGAAACAGCCGGTTGTTGCGGGTAAAACCTGCGTTAATGAACGCAACCTCGATCGCAAACCAGATCCGGCGCGCAGCAGCCTCGCCCAGATGCGGGTAATCCAGATTGATGGCGATGGCAGTATTCATCCTGCGTGTCTCCTGATCACTTACGATGCCTTGAGCGCGGCCGAAACCGCCGCCAGCAGCCGGGCGGCATTGAACGGCTTGACCACAAAGCCTTTGGCACCTTTAGTCATGGCCCCCCTGACCCGATCCATGGTCGCTTCGCCGCTCATCATCACAATGACCGGATCAGCCACCGCACGAATCATGTCGATCAACGCGATGCCATCACTGTCGGGCAGATTGATGTCGAGCAGCACCAGCGCAGGCTTGAGCGCGCCGATCTGCTGCAGGGCTGCATCCCCTGACGCACAATCACCCAGCACATCATAGCCGGCGCTACGCAGCATGGAAGTCACCAGCGAACGGATGATCGAATCGTCGTCCACTACCAGTACGGATGCACTCATGCCTGTTCCCTTCCTGTCCGGGGCCGTTGTTGCTCTGCATTATTGGCAAAAAACCGCCGCTTTGCCGACTGCTATAATCGCGCTTTTCCGTGAAACGCTTGCTGATGCCCGCCATTCACCTGCTGTCCGACCACCTGATCAACCAGATCGCCGCCGGCGAGGTCGTCGAACGCCCGGCCTCGGCGCTGAAGGAAATCCTGGAAAACAGTCTGGATGCCGGCGCGACCGATATCCAGGTTGAGTTGCAGAACGGCGGCAGCAAACTGATCCGCGTCAGTGACAACGGCTGCGGCATCGAACAGGCCGACCTGCCGCTGGCGCTGACCTGCCACGCCACCAGCAAGATTGCCACGCTGGAAGACCTGCATCAGGTAGCCAGCCTCGGTTTTCGCGGCGAGGGATTGGCCAGCATCGCATCGATTTCGCGCCTGACGCTAACTAGCCGCCAGGCCAGCAGCGCACACGCCTGGCAGGTGGAAAGCCACAGCAGCCAGCCGGGCGAGATCCAGCCGGCGGCTTTGTCGGGCGGCACGCGGGTGGAAGTACGCGACCTGTATTTCAACACTCCGGCGCGACGCAAGTTTCTCAAATCCGACGCCACCGAGTTTGCGCATTGCGAGGAGGTGTTCAAACGTATTGCGCTGGCATTTCCGCAGACCGCTTTCACCCTGATCCACAACGGTCGGCCGCAATACCGCTTGCCCAGCCAGCTACTCGCGCAGCGGGTTAAAGCGCTGCTCGGCCCGGACTTTGCCGACAGCGCGCTGCCGGTCGAGGACAGCAGCAATGGTCTGCGCTTGTGGGGCGTAGCCGGCTCGCCGACGGTGTCGAAAGGCAGCCGTGATGCGCAGTTTTTCTACGTCAACGGCCGTTTTGTACGCGACAAACTGGTCAGCCACGCCATCCGCGAAGCCTACCGCGACGTGCTGCATCACGATCGCCACGCCTGTTTTGCGCTGTTTCTGGATCTGCCGCCGGAGCTGGTCGATGTGAACGTGCATCCGACCAAGATCGAAGTCCGCTTTCGCGAGCCGCAACCAGTGCATCGTTTCCTGTTTCATTCACTGCACAAGGCACTGGCGCAGACCTCGGCCGGCCACGCCCAAGCCCCGCTGCCCGAACTGCCCCCCCGCCAGCCGGCGGCGCCAGTGCCCCGCTTCGAACAGACCCGCATGCCGCTGGGTGCGCAACAGCCGGCGGGCAACTTCTACGCTACGCTGTTCGGCGCCCGCGAGGCCCGGCCGCAGCCGGTCACCGAAATAGCCACCGCCACGACCGAAGCCGCCTACCGCCCCGCACCACAGGCACCGGCCAGCGACACCGACGCGCCACCACTCGGCTACGCGCTGGCGCAACTGCACGGCATCTACATCCTGGCGCAGAACCGCGACGGACTGATCGTGGTCGACATGCATGCGGCACACGAACGGGTGGTGTACGAAAAACTCAAACGTGCGGTCGACGGCCAGCCGCTGGCGATGCAGCCATTGCTGATCCCGGTCACGTTCCGTGCCGACGCACTGGACATTGCCACTGCCGACGAAAACCCCGAACCACTGGCGCAACTGGGCTTTGAAATCAGCGCCATCTCGCCCACTCATCTGGCCGTGCGCGGCGTGCCGGTGTTATTGCAGAACGCCGACATTGCCGAACTGGCTCGGGCGGTATTGCACGATGTCCGCGAAGTGGGCGGCAGCCGGGCGCTGACCGAGCGGCGCAACCACATCCTGGCCACCATGGCCTGCCACGGCTCGGTGCGCGCCAACCGGCAACTGACGGTGCCGGAAATGAACGCCCTGCTGCGTGACATGGAAGCGACCGAGCGCTCCGGACAGTGCAACCACGGCCGACCGACGTGGTTTGCGCTGTCGCTGGACGAGCTGGACAAACTGTTCATGCGCGGGCAATAACCCGGCTGAAAATACGGCAAACAGCACATTCACTGGCTAAACTGCTGAATACCCCTTGGCAATATAAGTGCAACAAATGGATCCGTTTTCCGTCTATTTCATGCTGCAGCAACTGGCTACGCTGACCGAAGAAACCGATCGGGAAGAAGCCGAAGCCCTGCTGGCGCGCCTGCTGCAGGCACTGCTGCGGCTGCGCAACCTGCAGGTGTGGCGGCTGGTTCAGCATGTAGGCGAAACCAAGCTGGCGCCGATGGTCAGCACCGGGCCGGCTGGCTGGCTGCAAAACCGGCTGGAAGACATTGACCCGCAACAACTGCTGCGGCCGGCCAGCTCACCAGACTGGTATGCACGAGCGATCGATGACCGCGATACCGTCTACCGACCGGCGGCCGACGGAGGCGAGCAACGGCTGCTGCTGCTGGGTGGCCGGCACGGCCTGTCGGGCCTGCTGGAACTGGATCTGGGCGAATTGATGCAGGTGGAACAGCTGGCCATGCTGCAACAGGCGATCCGCCTGGCCGGCAATCACCTCGATCTGCTGGACGATGCCCAGCACGACACGCTGACCGGGCTTTACAATCGCAAGACGTTCGACCGCTATTTCAGCCAGATGCTCAACTGGAACAGCCAGGCCGACAACGGCACCCCCGGTTTCCATCGCCGCCAGTATCGCCCCAACAGCGCCAGCTGGCTGGGCATTGTCGATATCGACCACTTCAAGCGCATCAACGACAATTACGGCCACCTGTACGGCGACGAAGTGCTGCTGCTAACTGCCCGCCGGCTCCGCAACAGCTTCCGCTTTTGCGACCGGCTGTACCGTTTTGGTGGAGAGGAGTTTGTCGCCGTGCTCAACCCCACCGATGCCGAGTCGGCACATCAGGTGTTCGAGCGGTTTCGCAGCGACATGCAGAACGCGCTGTTTCCCCAGGTGGGCAAGGTTACGGTCAGCATCGGCTACACCCGTATCCGCGCCAACCGCTCGGCCAGTGACATTCTCGGCGAGGCCGACGAAGCGTTGTATTTTGCTAAGGGCAACGGCCGCAATCAGTTGTGGAACCACGAAACCCTGCTGAGCGACGGCCGGATCACCCCCAAGGAAACCGTCACCCAGATCGACTTCTACTGAGCACGGCGCCGGCGTGGCTCACCCGCTCTGCGCGGCGATCTCGCGCAATACGCTGGCCAGTTGCCGGGTGGCCGGGCCGGCCAGTTGTGGCTGGTTGAACATCAGATACAGTGTGGCACTGCGGCGCTGGCCGGTGTTGAGCGGCAGCGGCTTGAGCTGGCCGGCGTCGATCGCCGGCTGGATCTGGTGACACGGCAGCCAGGCAAACCCCAACCCAGCCGACACCACCGCCAGTGAAGTGGCCATGCTGCTCACCGTCCAGCGCTGCGCGGCCCCCAGCCAACCGTGATCAACCGGCGCCCGGGTGCCCGAATCGCGGATCACCACCTGCAATTCACGCGCCAAATCGTCGGCGGTCAGCTCGCGTTCCAGCCGGTGCAAGGCATGCTGCGGATGCGCCACGGCCACAAACGCCACCTGCAAGAGCGGATCGCCCAGATATCCCACCGGCACATTGCCACCAATCACCAGGTCGGCCTCGCCGGCCAGCAAGGCCTCGTCGGCACCGGACAGCACCACTTCCTTCAACTGCACCCGCGTATCCCGGCACAACGGGGCAAAGCGCTGCAAGGCCCGCAGCAGGATATCGGTCGGAAAAGCCAGATCGACCACCAGCCGGATTTCCGGCTCCCAGCCGCTGGCCATGCTGTGCGCCAGTTGCTCCAGTTGCCGGGAATCGGCCAGCAGATTGGCGGCCCGCTTCAGCAATACCCGGCCGGTTTCGGTGAGCTGCGCACGACGGCCGTCGATCTGCAGCAGCGGCACCCCCAATTGCTGCTGCAATCGGCTCACCGCGTAGCTGATGGCCGACTGGCTGCGGTGCAGCGCCTCGGCGGCAGCGGCAAAACTGCCGTGCTCGACAATCGCCTGCAGCACCGCCCATTGTTCCAGTGTCGTTTTCGGGAGCGCCATTGATCAGTTTTTTTGATTGAAAACGTCAGTATTTTGCGCTTTTTTATCAATCAACAAAACCATACTATTTCAGTCAGGCAATTACCCAACCACTCTTACGGACCCCCTAAAGCCATGAGACACAATCGTGGCGGGCGGGGGTACGAATAACGACCAAGGAGTAGATCATGCAAACCCTTCTGCAAATCAACAGCAGCGCCCGCAGCAACGGTAACGCTAACGCCCTCGCCGACCAGTTCACCCGCGAATGGCTGGCCGCCCACCCGCAGGACCAACTGATCAAACGCGACGTCGGCGCCGACCCGCTGCCGCACCTGAGCGAAGAGCTGATCGGCGCCTTTTTCACCCCCGCTGACCAGCGCAGTGCCGGGCAGGCCGCCCTGGTGCAACGTTCGGATGCGCTGATTGCCGAGTTGCAAGCTGCCGACGTGCTGATACTGGGTGTGCCGATGTACAACTTTGGCATTCCCTCGACGCTGAAAGCCTACTTCGACCACATCGCCCGCGCCGGCATCACCTTCCGCTACACCGCCCACGGCCCGGAAGGCTTGCTCAAAGGCAAGAAAGCCTACGTGCTGGCTGCCCGTGGCGGGCTGTACCAGGGTACGCCGAAAGACACCCAGACCGGCTACCTGCGTGATTTTCTTGCCTTCATCGGCATCACCGACCTCGAATTCGTCTACGCCGAAGGGCTGAACATGGGCGAGGCCAGCCAGCAGCAGGCACACACCGCCGCCCGGCAACGGATTGCCGAACTGGCGCACTGACCCCCTGCTCCCTGCCCTCTTCCACGCCGGGAGAGGGCGCGCACGAAAGGACTACATCATGATCACCCTGCGCCCCGCCGCCGAGCGCGGCCGGGCCCGCTACGGCTGGCTCGACACCCGTTATTCGTTCTCGTTTGCCGACTATTTCGACCGCAACCACATGCACTGGGGCCCGCTGCGGGTGATCAACGAAGACATCGTTGCCGGCGGCGGCGGGTTTGACACCCACCCGCATCACGACATGGAAATCCTCACCTACGTCCTGTCCGGTGCGCTGCAGCATCGCGATTCGCTCGGCAACGGCTCGGTGATCCGCCCCGGCGAGGTGCAACTGATGAGCGCCGGCCACGGCATCGCCCACAGCGAATTCAACCATTCGGACAAGGAACCGGTGCATCTGCTGCAAATCTGGATCATGCCGAAGCTGACAGGCATCAAACCCGGCTACCAGCAAAGCGAATTTAGCGCTGCGGAAAAACGCGGCACGCTGCGGCTGATTGCCTCCGGCGACGGCGCCGAGGGCTCGATGAAGCTGTGGCAGGACGCCAGGGTGTACGCGGCGCTGCTTGACGGCGACGAGAGCGTCACCCACACCACCGACCCGCAGCGCCACGTCTACCTCCACCTTGCCCGCGGCACAGCCCAGCTCAACGGCCAGCCGCTGCAAGCCGGCGATGGCGCCAAAATCCTGGGCGAAAGCCGCCTGACGCTGGATCGGGGGCAGGATGCGGAGGTGTTGCTGTTTGATATGGCGTGAAGTGGCCGGTAAGCGCCGGATGCCTTGTATTTCATCCTGCTCGCCGAATCCATCAGCGCGCCCCCGGCCTGCAGGCCGCATGGATACTGGCTTGCAGCCCGGCCTGCGAGCCAGTCCTGGAGCGGCTTGCAGGCTGATGCGGCCGGGGTGGCTTATAATGCGGGGTCTGATGATCTGTGCCGGATACCGATGACTGCCCCGCTCCCCCCTGCGATTTTCCTGATGGGCCCCACTGCCAGCGGCAAGACCGGTGCGGCGGTGGAGCTGGTGCAGCGCTGGCCGCTGGAGCTGATCAGCGTCGATTCGGCACTGGTATTTCGCGGCATGGACATCGGCACCGCCAAGCCGGACGCGGCCACGCTGGCGCAGGCGCCGCATTTTCTGCTCGATATCATTGATCCCACCCAGAGCTATTCGGCAGCGCAGTTTCGCAGCGATGCGTTGCAACGGATGGCGGAAATTACCGCACGCGGCAAGGTGCCGCTGCTGGTAGGTGGAACGATGCTGTATTACCAGGCGCTGCAGCAGGGCTTGTCCGATCTGCCGCCGGCCGACCCGGCGTTGCGGGCCGAGCTGGATGCGCAGGCGGCGCAGACTGGCTGGCCGGCGCTACATGCCGAGCTGGCGCGCCAAGATCCGGCCACGGCGGCACGGCTGCAGCCGAACGATTCGCAGCGCATCCAGCGGGCGCTGGAGGTGATCCGCCTCAGTGGCGAGCCCATGTCGTTGCTGCTGGCGCGGCAGACGGCCGAGCCCTTGCCGTACCACTTGCTGAAAATCGCCTTGCAGCCATCTGACCGGACGGCGCTGCACCAGCGGATCGAGCAGCGGTTTGACCTGATGCTGCAGCAGGGGCTGGAACAGGAAGTGGCACAGCTGCGGCAGCAATATCCGGCTCTGCACCTGAACCTGCCGTCGATGCGCTGCGTGGGTTACCGGCAGATGTGGGAATACCAGGACGGGCTGGTGGACTACGCGACGATGCGCGAAAAGGGAATTTTTGCCACCCGCCAGCTGTGCAAGCGGCAACTGACCTGGCTACGCGGGATGAACGACACGACAGCGGTCGAATGCCTGGCACCGGGCCTGACCGAACGGGTCGGGCAGGCCATCGGCCCGTGGCTAGCACTCAGCGTTCGGCGGGCCGGGCTGCGTTAGCTGCGTTCGCCGCCTTGGCAAAGTCACCAGCGTAGGCTAGGGTCAGCTTGGCCGGGTCGATGTATCGGCGCAGGGTGTCGAGCACTTGCTGCGGGGTCAGCGCCTTGAGGCGGGCTTCAAACCCGGCGACAAAGGTCATGTCGCGCCCCAGCCGCTGAAAGGCCGCCAGCGAGCCGGCCAGCGAGCCATCCTGGGCGCGGCGCAACTGGTTGGCCTGCAGGATGCCGGTTTTGGCTTCGGCGATTTCCTGCTCGGTAAAGCCATCCTTCAACAGCCGCTCGAGCTCCTCACGGAAGCCGCCCAGCAGTTTGTCGAGGTTTTGCGGTGCGTAGATGGCGTAGGCGCCAAACGCGCCGGAAGGCTCGTCGCTGCTGGCGCTCAGGTACGAGCCGGCGCCGTAGGACAGGCCGTCTTTCTGCCGCAGCCTGACAGCCAGCCGCGAATTGAGAAACCCGCCGCCCAGCACGTAATTGCCCAGCACCAGCGCCGGGTAGTCGGGCGAGGTGTCGATCAGTGGCAGCGGCAAGCTGACCAGCAGGTTGGCATTGGCCTTGTCCGGCGTTTCCAGTTTCAGACTGGCGGCCGGCTTGGTCAGATACGGGGTGGGAACACGGGTGTAGGCCACCTTGCTGCGCCAGTCGCCAAACAGCTGCGCCAATTGCGTTTCGGTGGCCTGGCGGTCGAAATCGCCGACAATCGCCAACTGGGCGTGGTCGGCGCCGTAAAAGCGCTGGTAGAAGCGTTTGACGCCGGCCAGGTTGATCGACTTGACCTCGGCCAGGTCTTCTTCAATGGTCGCGGCGTAGCGGACATCGCCCTTGGGGTAGGCGTTGAAGTGGCGCGCCAGCGCCCGCTGGGCAACGGATTCGGGCTGGGTGCGGCTGGCTTCCAGATCGGCCAGCACCTGCTTGCGCATCTGCTCGAATTCGGTGGCCGGGAAAGCCGGCTCGCGCAGGATTTCCCGCGTCAGCGCCAGCACCTCAGGCAGATGCTTGCGCACTGTTTCGATGCCCACCGACACCCCCTGCCCACCACCACTGACTGCCAGGCGGGCGCGCAGCCGGTCCAGTTCAATCTGCAGTTGCTCGCGGGTGTAGCGCATGCTGCCGCGCATCAACATGCCGGCGGCGAATTCGCTGGCGGTGAGATTGCCGAACAGGCTTTTTTCGTCGCCGAAATGCAGGTTGAAGCTGACAAACACGGTCTCGCCGCGGTTCTTTTTCGGCAGCAGCGCCAGCTTCATGCCATTAGGCAGGCTCGCCTTGAAGGTGCGGGCGTCGATGTTTTCCGGGCTGGCTTCAAAAGCCTCGCCTGCGGCCAGCGCTGGTTTGCCACGGTAATCCTTGACCAGCTCGGCCACGTTCGGCGTGGCGGGCACCTCGACCTTGGCCGGTTTGGCGGTGGGAATGAAATGGCCGAAGGTGCGGTTGCTGCCCAGCAGATAGGTTTGCGCCACCCGGTTGACATCGGCCGTCTTGACCGCTTCGACGCGGTCGCGGTAGAGGAAGAACAGCCGCCAGTCGCCTTTCGAGATCGCTTCGGACAGCGCAATCCCCAGCCGGGTGGGGTCGTTGACGATTTTCTCGAAGCCGTTGAGCATTGCCGAGCGGGCGATCTCGACCTCTTGATCGGTAATCGGCCGGCGGGCGGTGTTTTCGATCACGTCGAGCATGATCCGGCGCGCTTCCGTGGCCGAATCGGTCTTGCGCAGCTCGGCATTGAACAGCAGGTAGCCGGGCTCGGCCAGCGAAAACGCATCGCCCTCGGCACCGACTGCTTTCTTGGTTTCGACCAGCGCCTTGTGCAGCCGGCCGGACGGGGTGGCGCCGAGCGCTTCGCTCAGCACGGCCAGCGGCACGTAATCGGCATGGCTGCCGGCGGGAATGTGGTACATCGCATTCAGCAACTGGGTATCGCCCACCCGGGTAAGGGTGACTTCCCGGGCGCCGTCCTGTGCCGGCTCGACGGTGTAGGTGGGCTCCAGCACCCGCGCCGGGCGAGGGATGGCACCAAAGTATCTCTCGATCAGGCCGAGGGTTTTCGCCTCGTCGAACTTGCCCGACACCACCAGCACGGCGTTGTCCGGCTGGTAATACTTGCGGTAGAACGCCTGCAGGTTGTCGATTTTGACGTTTTCGACATCCGAGCGGGCGCCAATGGTCGATTTGCCGTAGTTGTGCCACTGGTAGGCACTGGCGAGCATTTTTTCCCACAAGACCCGTGCCGGGCTGTTTTCACCCCGCTCCATTTCGTTGCGCACCACCGTCATTTCGGTGTCGAGATCCTTTTTGGCGACAAACGAGTTGACCATCCGGTCGGCCTCCATCTGCAGCGCCCACTCCAGGTTGACATCGTTGGCGGCGAAGGTTTCGAAGTAGTTGGTGCGGTCGACCCAGGTGGTGCCATTCGGCCGCATGCCGCGCTTGGACAGCTCTTGGGTAATGTTGGGATTGTTCGGTGTGCCCTTGAACAGCAGATGCTCCAGCAGGTGCGCCATGCCGGATTCGCCGTAGTTTTCGTGCCGCGAGCCCACCAGGTAAGTGACATTGACGGTCGTGCTGGGCTTGGAGGCATCCGGCGCCAGCAACACGCGCAAACCATTGCCCAGCCGGTATTCGCGGATGCCTTCCGCCTCGGCGACCTTCTGCGCAGCGGCTGCGGCAACCGGGGCAGCCACGGCGGCTGGCGGGCTGTCAGCCAAAACAACGGGGGAAGCAAGTGTCAGGTTCAATGCCGCCAGCACGGCAAGGCACACGGGTTTCAGTTGCATGGGTTCTCCTGGATTCGACTTGGCGCGGCCAACGGGGGCCAGCCGGCATTGTGGCGACAACGCGCCGTGGCAGCAACAGCGCTCTGACCGGCGCGGGCGGCAAAGATTCCCGGCCTGCTGCGCAACTTAATCGCCGCCGCCACCGCAACCGCCGCCATCTCCCCCGCCGTCGCCACTACTGTCGCTGTCACTGCAACTGTCGTCGCTGTCGCGGCAATCGTCGCTGCTGCTGTCCGAACCACCCAGCTCGGTGCCGCAGTAGCTGCCGGCGGGGGCGTCGGCGGTGCTGCAGTCGGGAACGTAGACAAAACCACCGGGAATGGCCAGCAAGGCATCCAGCTCGAACAGCAACGGCAGCCGGGCCGGGCGGGCCGGGTTGATGCCTTCTTCGCGGCAGGCCAGTTGCCAGGTGCGGCGAATGGCAGCGCGCTGCTGCTGCGGGCCGCCCATCCGTACCGCCGGCGTGTGGTGCAGGTAATGGCCGAAGGCGCGCTGGCAGAATTGCTGGTAGTTGCGGGTGTAGAGGATGAACTGGTGCCACAGCTCGTCGACCGCCTGCGAGGGCATGGCGACGGTGCGCGGGGCAGCAGCCAGCGCCAGGCGGAAAAACTGCCGCAGCCCGGATTCGACCAGCGCCAACTGCTGCTCGTTCAGCGCCGGGTAGGTCTGGCGCACCCGCTGCAGCAGGCCGGGCGGCAAGGGATAGTCGTCGATCCAATCCTGCCGCTGGCGTCGCTGCCGGCCACGCCACCACCACAGCCCCAGCCAGCCCAACGGCAACGCAATCAGCAGCAGTACCCAGCCCATTTTGCCTCCTGTGCGGGATCGGGGTCAGCGGGCGGCGGGCGGGCGGCGCACAAACAGGAAATCGCCGCCCTGGTGGCCTGTCTGGCGAATATCGGCAAACTGCGGCGTCTGCTCCGAATTCACCGCTACCGGCCGGCGCAGGTCGGCAAACAGTGACGAGCCATCCAGTACGCCCTGATTGCTGCGGAAGATGGCCAGCAAGGCAGCGGCAAACGGCGAATGACGCCCGCCGCCGCTGTCGGCCACCGGCTCCAGCCCGCCGGAAGCCAGCACCTGGCGCGCCTTGCGGCTGGCCATGCGCTGCAGGTAATCGCCGTCGCGGCTGGGCTGCTGCGGCAGGCTGCGGGTCAGGGTGCCGGAGAAGCAACTGTCGGCAATCACCAGCACATGCTTGGCTTTCAGCGCCCGCAAGGCATCGCGCACCGAATCGTTGGACACCCACTGGGTACGCTTGTCTTCACGCGCATCCACCGGCAGCCAGAATCCCTGATCGGCGTCGCGGTCGAGCCAGCCGTGGCCGGCGTAGTAGATCACCAGATTGTCGTCTTCTTTCAGCCGGGCGCGGTAATCGTCCAGCGCTTCGATGATGTCAGCCCGCGAGGCATCGAGCAGCAGCCGGGCATTAAAGCCGTACTGGCCGCGCAGCACATCGGCAATCGCCTTGGCGTCGTCCACGGCAGTATCCAGTCTGGGCAGGTGGCGGTAGGCGTTGTTGCCGATCACCAGCGCGTGGTAGCGGCCGAATGCGATGTCGGCGGCCGGGGTAATCGCCCTGGCCGAGGGGGGTGCACTGGCCTGGGCCAGCAAGGCCGAACGCTGGCGGCGGAATTCGGTGATGCTGATCAGCTTGCGCTGGCGGGCCTTGACCAGCGCGGCCAGTTGCTGGTCGAGGGTGGCGGATTGCGCCTGTTGCTGGGCGCTGGCAGTGGCGATTTTCTGCTCCAGCAGGGCACTGGGTCCGGCGGCCTGTGCGGTCTGGTACGCCTGCAGTGCGGCAGCGGCCTCGCCACGCGCTAACAGGTGATCGCCACGCGCCGTCAGCAGCCGCACATCGCCCGGCCGGCGGGCCAGGGCCTGCTGGCAGGCGGCAAGGGCTTCTTCACCGGTCAGGCGCAGGCAGCGGGTTTCGGTCAGCTCGCTGTCGACATCCGGCGCGCCGGGGCTGGCTGACGATTGGCGGCTGGCCAGCCAGGCGGCTTCTTCCTGCAGGCTCTCGACATCCTGCAGCCGCTGGGTGAGCGAGGCCAGCCGGCCGTGGCGCGCTATCGCGGCCTGCAGCAGGGCCTGGACGGCGGGGTAATGGCGTGCCACCAGCCAGCGGTCTGCCAGTGATTGCACTTCGTCCAGCGGGGCGCGAGCCAGCGCCGCGTGGCAAGCGGCATCGAGCACGGGCGCGGGCTGGCAGGCATCGGACAGGCCAGCCCGGGCGACACCGGCCAGCCAGAACGGGCAAAGCAACAAGGCAAGGGCGGCAAGGCGCGGCATCAGTAATATCCGTCACGGGAAGGGTCATGCTGCGGGTCGAACACCCACTCGCCGGAAGGCAGGCGAATCAGGCCGAACAGGTATTGCTCGGCCACAGTGCGGTAAGGCGGCTGTTCGGCTGCCAGCGCGGCATCCAGCCGGCCACGCCATTGATCGAGCCGGGTGGCCAGCGCATCGCAACGCTGACGGATTTCCTGCGCGTAGGCAACCACATGCGCCGCGGAACGGTGAATGCGGGCGGCACGGGACATGCCGGCCAGCAGCCGCGCTTCGTCCTGCTCGCGGCGCAGCTCGGCAATCAGTGGGCGCAACGCGGCCTGCAGGGTCGGTGTGGCATCGGGCACTTCGACAGCGTAGCCCAGATGGTCGGCCATGCCGCCCAGAGCGCGCAGCAAGCCGTAGCCGGTGCCGGGGCCGACCGGCTCTTCTGCGGGGTCGAACGCATTGAGCACATGCCCCAGATGCATCCGCACACTGGGTAGGTTGCGGGCACCCTCTACAGCGTAGCCGGCGTGCTCGGCGGCGATGCGGGCATCCTGCTGTGCGCTGTCGAACAGACCGCGCTTGCCAGGAGTGTCTGGCCAGCCGGAAATCACGTGCCCGACATGCACGTGGGCAATCGCCGGCAAACGCTGGCTGACGCAGCCGGACATGGCCGCCCACAGCGGCAGGCAGAGCAGGAAGAAATAACGGGGATATTGGCCGGGCATGGAAACCTCGCCGCGAAGGCGCACAGGCAGGACTGCTTCAGCATATGCAGCGGGGTAGGTGAAAGCAAGCCAGCCGGCCTGCAAGCCAGTCCCCATGCGGCATGCAGGCCGGCTGTGCGGCAATACGGGCGCGGCCTGCAGCCTGCCCGGCTCAGGCGGCGGCGAGGCTGCCGGTCTCGACGGCGACGATGGCCTTGGCCTGGTTCATGTCACTGGCGTAGCCGCTGGCGTACAGGCAGCAGGCCAGTTGATTGACGATGGGCGTCGGCAACGGTGCCTGGCCGCACAGCGCTGCACGAATCCAGTGCGCGGTGGTGCTGGCGTCGATCGACTCGGGCAGCTTGGGCAGGGTGGCAATCGGGCCGACTTCGGCTTCAAACAGGAGCTCCTGCCGGCCGGCATGCAGCCACTCCAGTTGCGGCCGGCGCTTGGGGTTGGCAAACGCCTCGCCTTCGGTACCGCGCAGCAGCAGTACGCTGGTATCGGTGCCGGCGAAAAAGTCGCGCATCTTGACCAGGTAATCGGGGTGGCTGACGCTGACCAGCCGCAGGCTGTCGCCGGCAAACGGGTCGATCATTTTCACCAGCGAATGCGCGCTGTTGCGCACCCCCAGCCGCTGACGCAGCGCCAGCAGATTGTTCAGCCCCGGCGCAATCACCTGGGTCGGCAGAAACGCCAGTCCGTCGCGGTGAATGGCCTCCTGCGCCCGCGCCAGCGTTACCGACGGCAACACGCCCAGCTCGCGCAGTATGGTGGCAGTGCCGGTGCGGCCCATTCCCTCCAGCGGGCCGTGAATCAGCACCGGCACCTTGAACCGTTGCAGCAGCAAGGCCAGCAGCGGGGTCAGGTTGGCCTGGTGGCGCGCCCCGTTGTAACTGGGCAGGATCACCGGCGCCACCTTGCCACTGGGCTTTTCCAGCCGGATCAGTCGCTGCTCGGCAGCGCGGAAGAAGCCGCGCAGCTCGTCGTCGGACTCCGACTTGACCCGCAGCGCGATCAGGATGGCGCCCAGTTCCAGATCGGGCACCCCGCCGTCGAGCATGGCACCGAACAGCTCGTAAGCCTGCTGCTCGGTCATATCCCGCGCACCGTCCTTGCCACGGCCGATTTCCTTGATGTACTGGGTAAGATTCAACATGGCTGATCCTGTCTGACTGAATGTCTGTTCCTGTTCATTGAACCACGCCGGCAGCAATCATCCGCCTGATTTCCGGCACGCAGGCACCGCAACCGGTGCCACATTTGAGCGTCTGCTGCATCCCGTCCAGCGCCTGCCCGGCGGCAATGGCGGCGGCGATCTCACTGACGGCCACGTTCATGCAACTACAGACCACCTTGCCCCGCAGGCAGCTGCCGGCCGGGGGCGTAGCGGTCGGCGCCAGCATCCACCTGCGCAACGCATCGGCTGCGCTGCCGGATTCCATCAATTCCTTCAGCCAGTCGCGCGCCGCCGTCTCGCCGGTCAGGCGCACACCGTCGATACGGCCATTCTCGCCGACCAGCACCCGCTTGAAAATACCGCGCTGACGGTCGTGGTACACCAGGCACTGCGCGTCGTCGTCGATCTGCAGCAGCGCGTCCAGCCTGTCCAGCAAGCCCGCCTCCGGTGCCTGGCGGGACGCCAGCCGCAGGATGACAGCCGATTCATCCTGGCCGAACAGGCCGGCCGTGGCAAAACCGAACCGGGCCAGGTATGGCTGCACCGCCTGCAGCCGGCGGATGGCATCGCCACGGCGCATGATCACTGTTTGCCACGGGAGATCGAGCTTTTCGACCTGGATCGCGCAATGCTTGAACTCTGGCTGCCGCGACACCGGATCGGTGACATCCAGGGTCAGCGCATTGGTGCCGGCACCAGTCATCTGCTGGCTGCCCCAGTGCATCGGAATGAACGCCTGCCCCACCCGGATTTCGTCCGCAGCCTCTACCCGCAACACCAGTTCGCCCCGGCGGCTGGTCACCCGCACGATATCGCCATCGGCCAGCCTGCGGGCGCGCATGTCGGCCGCTGCCAGCGACAGCACCGGCTCGTCAACATGGCTGTACAACCGGCCCAGCGTACCGGTACGGCTCATACCATGCCACTGGTCGCGCAGCCGGCCAGTGGTCAGACGCAGCGGATAACGCGCATCGGCCGGCTCGGCTACCGCAACATACGCCACATTGGCAAACCGTGCCCGCCCACTGGCGGTGGCAAACACACCGTCGGCGTACAGCCGTGCCTGCCCGGTGGCGGCCCCGGCTGGAAACGGCCACTGTTGAGGCCCCTGGCGATCCAGCAGCGCGTAGCTCAGGCCGCTGATGTCCAGATCGCGCCCGGCAGTGGTCGCCTTGTGTTCGTCGAACACCTGCTCGACCTGCCGGTAGGCAAACAGACTCGGCCGACCGGGGCGCAGCCGGGCTTCCAGCCGCCGTGCAAAGGCCACCACGATCTCCCAGTCCGGCCGCGCCTCGCCCGGCGGTGCAACGGCCGCCCGCACATGCGAAATACGCCGTTCGGAATTGGTCACCGTACCCTCTTTTTCGCCCCAGCTCGCCGCCGGCAGCAGCACATCCGCCAGCGCGGTGGTGTCGGTCCGGGCAAAGGCCTCCTGCACCACCACCAGCTCAGCTCCCAGCAACGCCTCGCGCACCCGATGAACATTCGGCAGCGATTGGGCCGGATTGGTACAGGC
>CAZBWH010000001.1:80613-85972 GCA_964495595.1 uncultured Burkholderiales bacterium
TCGCCGCCAGCCGTCGCGCGAGCTCGGGCTGGGCGCGCAGCGCTTCGCGGACTTCAGGCTGGTTCGGCAAGGATTGCGCCGGATTGGTACAGGCAATCCAGATCGCCTTGATCTCACCGCTGCGCAGCGCCTCAAACATCTCCACCGCCGTCCGGCCAGGCGTTTCCGGCACACTGTCCACCCCCCACAAGGCCGCAACTTCTGCCCGGTGCTGCGGATTGGCCAGCTCACGGTGGCCCGACATCAGCGTCGCCAGCCCACCCACCTCGCGCCCACCCATTGCATTGTGCTGGCCAGTCAGGCTGAACGGCCCGGCGCCCGGCTTGCCGATCTGGCCAGTCGCCAGGTGCAGGTTGATCAGCGCACCATTCTTGTCCGTACCACAACTGGACTGGTTCAGCCCCTGGCAATACAGGCTGAGCGCCCGGTGCGCGCTGCCAAACCACTGCGCCGCCTGCACGATATCGGCTTCTGGCACGCCACAGATTTCCGCCACCCATTTCGGCGTGTAATCGCGCACCGTCTGCTTCAGCACATCCAGCCCCTCGGTGTGGGCGCGGATGAACGGCAGATCGACCAACCCCTCCCACAGCAGCACGTGCAGCAGGCCATTGAACAGCGCCACATCGGTACCAGGCAAAATCGGCAGATGCAGATCGGCCGCAGCAGCCGTATCAGTCCGGCGCGGGTCAACCACGATCAGCTTCTGCTGCGGGTTGGCCAGCCGCGCCTGCTCGATGCGCCGGAACAGCACCGGATGGGCATACGCGGTATTCGAGCCGGCAATCAGCAGCACATCGGTGTGGTTGACATCGTCGTAACACGCCGGCGGCGCATCGGCGCCCAGCGTCGCCTTGTAGCCCGACACGGCACTGGACATGCACAGCCGCGAATTGGTGTCGATGTTATTGGTCCCGATCAACCCTTTCGCCAGCTTGTTGAACACATAATAGTCCTCAGTCAGCAACTGGCCGGACACATAAAACGCCACGCTGTCCGGCCCGTGTTCACGGATGATGGCAGCAAACCGGTCGGCCAGCCGCTCCAGCGTGTCATCCCAGCCAGCGGCCCGCCACGACGCCTGGCGGTGGGCCCGCTGCATCGGCTGCAACAGCCTTGCCTCGGAATGGGCCGTCAGGTGCAGGGTCGAACCCTTGGAGCACAACCGCCCCAGATTGGCCGGGTGGGCAGGGTCGCCCTCAACCCCGACAATGCGCCCCGCTTCGGTCTGGATCAGCACACCGCAGCCGACGCCGCAGTAACAACAGGTAGATTGGATGGCAGGCATGAGTCATCTCCAACAAGACACTCTCCTCCATGCAAATGCTGTGCCAGAGAAAAATTTGATCCAAACCAAGGCAAATCACATATCTCCGCTTAGCCAGACAGGCACATCCTGGTGCGCCAAACTGCTCACCGCCCCACCTGCGTGCGCACCGCAAACCCAAGCCATGCACAGTTTCTGTGGACAGCCATGTGGACAGTTCAACGAACAACCCCAAAACCCCCAACGATTCCACCCGCTTAGCCCTGCTGCCCGAAAAACAGGCACCGCCAGCCAGGCAGCCAACCTCATGACAAATACATGCCACTGGCGTAATATGCAGCCCCACCCCGCATCCGGGTTCGCTCATTTGCTATGCTTAACCCTTAATCTTTCATTTTGCTGCCCGAACGGGGCCTGAGCCATGTTTGAAGACGACGATCTGACATTCGCAGCCGAAGACACCCTGCCCCAACCCGGCTGGAAAATCCTGATCGTCGACGATGTCGCCGACGTCCACGCCGCCACCGAGCTGGCACTGGCCGGATTCCAGATGGATGGCCGGCCCATTGAATTCCTGCACGCCTACAGCGGCGCCGAAGCCCGCCAGATATTCAGCGAGCATCAGGACATCGCCCTCACCTACCTCGACGTCGTGATGGAATCGGACGACGCCGGCCTGCAAGTGGTCAAATGGCTGCGCGAAGAACAAGGCAACCAGTTCACCCGCGTCGTGCTGCGCACCGGCCAGCCCGGCCAGGCACCGGAAGAACGGGTCATCGTCGATTACGACATCAACGATTACAAGGAAAAAACCGAGCTCACCCGCCGCAAGCTGTTCACCACCACCTACTCGGCGCTGCGCTCGTACCGCGACATCATGCGGGTCGAAGAAGCTCGCCGCTACCAGGAGCGTTTCCGCGAAGGGCTGGAGCGGGTCATCGAAGCCTCGTCGCGGGTGTTCGAGCAACGTTCGCTCAAGCAACTGGCCAGCGGGCTCCTGCAGCAAGTGGTATCGCTGCTGCGGCTGGACGAATGCAGCATGATGGTCCGGCTGCAAGGCATCGCCGCCCTGCGCGAAGGCGATGGAATCGAGGTACTGGCCAGCATCGGCAATATCGATGCCGGCCAGGGCATCCCGCCCAACATCATGAACAGCTTTTCCCACGCGCTGGAACAGCACCACGCCATTTTCGAGCAGGATTGCTTCGTCGGCTATTACCCGACCCGCCAGGGCAAGATCAATCTGCTGTACATGCAAGGCGTCCACCAGCTCGACGAACTTGACATGAAGCTGCTGGACATTTTTTCCACCAGCGTTTCGCTGGCGTTTGAAAACATGTACCTCAACCGCGAGATATTCGACACCCAGTCCGAGCTGATTCACCGCTTGGGTGAAGTGGTCGAATCCCGCTCGCAGGATGCCGGCTTTCACGTGCGCCGGATGGCCGAACTCTCCTTCCTGCTGGCCAAGCTGGCCGGGCTGGATGACGAAGAAGCCGAACTGGTACGCCGTGCCTCACCGATGCACGACATCGGCAAGATCGCCACCCCTGATGCCGTCCTGCTCAAACCAGGCAAACTGTCAGCCGATGAATGGCAGGTCATGCAGCAACACCCGGACATCGGCTTCCAGTTGCTCAAGGGTTCCGAGCGCCCGATCCTGCGCGCCGCCGCAATCATTGCCTACCAGCATCACGAAAAATATGACGGCAGCGGCTACCCGCAAGGCCTGCGCGGCACCGAAATCCACCTCTATGCCCGACTGGTGGCGGTGGCCGACGTATTCGATGCACTGACCCACAGCCGCTGTTACAAACCGGCCTGGAGCATCGACAAAGCCGTTGCCAACCTCAAATCGCTCAAAGGCAGTCATCTCGACCCGGTGATCGTCGACCTGCTGGTCAGCAACCTCAAACAAGTCGTCGAAATCCAGCAGCGTTACCCGGAATAACGCCTCCTCCCGGCCAGTCCTCTCTGGCCGCCCCCGCTTCTTTACCCCCTGCCCGCCAGCAGCTTTGGCGCACCCCGAAAATTGGATTAACCTCTTTATAGAGTATTTGCTCTTTACTTTCGTTTTCGCAAAAACTAATCTGCACAGGTGGCCAGACCACCGATAAAAAAGTTCGAAAATAGATAACGAGGAGAATCCAACATGAAACTGCGCACCTTGACAGCCGCCACTGCGGCATTGACCTGTTCGCTGGCTCTGACCCAACCCGTCCACGCAGCCGGCTACACCCAGACCAAATACCCAATCGTGCTGGTGCACGGCATTTTCGGCTTCGACAACTTCCTCGGCGCCGACTACTTTTACAAAATTCCGTCAGCGCTGAGCAAAGACGGCGCCCGCGTTTTCGTCAGCACCGTTTCGGCCGCCAACAGCAACGAAGTCCGTGGCGAACAACTGCTGGCCGAGGTCAAGCGCATCCTGGCCCAGACCGGCGCCAAGAAGGTCAACATCATCGGACACAGCCAAGGCAGCCCGACCGCCCGCTATGTGGCCGCCGTCCGCCCCGATCTGGTGGCATCGGTGACCAGTGTCGGCGGCGTGAACAAAGGATCGAAAGTGGCCGACATCGTGCGCAACGTCGCACCGGCCGGCAGCATCTCCGAATCGGTGGCCGCGTCTGTCGCCAATGCATTTGCCAACATGATGGCATTTGCCACCGGCAGCAGCACACTCAGCCAGAACACCATCGCGGCACTCGACAGCCTGACCACCCAAGGCCTGGCCAAATTCAATGCCAAGTACCCGGCCGGCGTTCCCACCACCGCCTGCGGCAGTGGCGCCAGCTCGGTCAACGGCGTACGTTATTACTCATGGGGCGGCAGCTCGGCAATCACCAACGTGCTTGATCCGCTGGATGCCGGCATCGGCGTACTGTCACTGGCACATGGCACGGCAAACGACGGGCTGGTCGCAGCGTGCTCGCAACGGCTGGGGCAAGTGATCCGGGTAGATTACAAGATGAATCACCTAGACGAAATCAACGGTTTCTTCGGCATTGTTCATCTATTCGAGACCAGTCCGGTAACACTGTATCGCCAGCACGCCAACCGCCTGCAGCTGGCTGGCCTGTAATCACCGCCTGTCACGGAGCCGGCGAATCGCTGTCCGGCTCCACTTTACTGACCTCGACCATCAGCCGGCCTTTGGCTAGCTTCACCTGCAGCCTTTGCTGCGGCGACACCTGGGCAGCATCACGCACAATGGTGCCGTCGTCCAGCGCCACCACACTGTAGCCACGCAACAGCACCGCTTCCGGATTAAGTTGCGCCAACTGTGCAGCCAGATGCTGTACACGAAGGCCAGCCAGTTGCAACGATCCCTGCATCCCAGCCTGCAACCGCCCGGCCATCCGGGCCTGATGTACCTGGGCAGCCACCAGATCCGGCCGAGTGGCCCCCAAACGCTGCACCACACCATCCAGCCGCCATTGCGCCAGCTCCAGCCGCCGCCCCCAAGCCCGCATCAACCTGGCCTCCAGCGAATCCAGCCTGAGTTTCTGACGATCCAGCCGCTGACCGGGGTGCACCAACCGGCGCGCCGCATAATCCAGCCGCTGGCAGGAAGCCGCCAGCACACGCGTCACATCACGGGTCAGCTGCCGCAACAACTGCTGCAGACGTGCCAGCCATTCGATCCGGTTCGGCGCAGCCAGCTCGGCCGCTGCGGTCGGCGTCGCTGCGCGGCGATCGGCAACGAAGTCGGCAATGGTGACATCGGTTTCGTGCCCTATGCCGCTGATCACCGGTAGCGGGCAACCGGCAATCGCCCGGGCAACCACCTCTTCATTGAACGCCCACAGATCCTCAATGCAGCCACCGCCGCGACAGACGATCAGCACGTCCACCTCAGCCCGCTCACCCGCCCGGCGGATCGCTTGAGCAATCTGCAGCGCTGCTCCCTCGCCCTGCACCAGGGTCGGATACAGCACCACGTCAATAGCCGGCATCCGGCGGCGCAAGGTAGTCAGCACATCCCGCAAAGCCGCCGCAGCCGGCGAAGTGACAACGCCGATTCGTTGTGGAAAAACTGGCAGAGTGCGCTTGCGTTCGCTTGCGAACATTCCCTCTGCAGCCAATCCGGCT
>CAZBWH010000001.1:85982-90537 GCA_964495595.1 uncultured Burkholderiales bacterium
GAAACTCGCCACGCGCCTAATACAAACCCGGTGTGGCACGCACTTCAACCTGCATGCCTTCCTGCGGACGGAAACCCAGCGCTGCGGTACGGCCGCGAAACATCACGCAGCGCACCTGTGACTGGCGGTCCTTCAGGGAAAAATAGCAATGGCCGGAGGCAGCAACCGTCAGGCCGGAAATCTCGCCGGCCACCCAGGCCAACGGTAAGGCCTGCTCCAGCAGTGTTCGAACCGAGCGATTCAGTTCGGTTACGGTCAAAACACGAGCAGGCACAGGCGTCAAGTCGAACAATTCGATATCTTGCATTTCATCCACAGATGCAACAAAAAATACACAAACAAAGCCCCGCAGCCATCAGCATTTCAGATAATTCTTATGCCATTGATTTAGTTTGATAAAAATTTAAATCACTACACATATGCGCCATAGCATGTGGCGCTCCGGTGCGCTTTGCAGCAAAATCAAGCAGACTACCCACAAAATTATCCACAGAGCGAGTCCTGGCCGTGAATTGGCACGAAATCAACAAAAGGCAAAGCCCGCCAAACTTATGTAAACGACGGCCGATTTTGTGACAACAGCATACTTGCCGAACCCCGACCGACAGGCTAAAGTTCAAACCTCTTGGCCTTACCCTGACATTTTACGGAGTCTGAAGCGTGTTCTCGATCATTCAAGCAGCGGGCTGGCCAATCTGGCCATTGATTTTTGCCTCGATTGCAGCCGTCACCATCATCATCGAACGATCGCTATCCTTGCGCCTGTCGATTGTTTCTCCCGCTGGCCTGCTGCAGAAAGTCGTTCAGGAATACCGTGCCGGCTCACTGTCGCAGGAAACACTGACCAAGCTGCAGCACACATCACACTTGGGTCGCATCCTCGCTACCGGCCTGCGTGCTGTCAACAGCCCCCGCGAAGTGATGAAAGAATCCATCGAAGAAGCAGGGGCCGCCGTCGCCCACGACCTGAACCGCTTTCTGACCTCGCTGGGGACCATCGCTTCCCTGGCACCACTGATGGGATTGCTGGGGACGGTCATCGGCATGATTGAAATCTTTGGCTCGCAGTCACCCACCGGCAACAACCCGGCACAACTAGCACACGGCATCTCGGTCGCCCTGTACAACACCGCGTTCGGTATTATCGTAGCCGTTCCGGCGATGGGCTTCTATCGACATTTCCGTGCCCGCATCGACGCACTGCTGGTGGACATGGAACAACAGGCCATCAAACTGGTTGAGATCGTTCACGGCGATCGCAAGCTGTAAAGCACGGAGCAAAGCAATGAACTTTCGCCGCGGCAACCAGCACGAAGAACCGGAAATCAACTTCATTCCACTGATCGACGTAATGATGGTGATCCTGATCTTCCTGATGGTCACCACCACCTATTCCCGCTACGCTGAGCTACAGATCAACCTGCCGCAGGCCGATGCCGAGAAGCCCGCCGACAAGCCAGCCGAAATCAATGTGGGCGTAGATGCCAATGGCCGCTACATGATCAACAATGCACTGGTGGCCTTCAGCACCCCAGAGACTTTCGGCATTGAGCTGAAAAAAGCCGCAGGCGGCCAAAAGGATCCGGTAGTCATCATCAATGCCGATGCCAAGGCCACGCACCAAGCCGTGGTCAACATCATGGAAGCATCGCGCTTTGCCGGTTATGCCCGCATTACCTTTGCTACCCAGTCGTCCGGACAGTAATCTTCTCCTGACCCATCCAGCGGCCCGCCTTGTGCGGGCCGCTTGCTTTGCCCCCCGACACGCACCATGAGCCACTGGATCGAACGACACTGGCAGCAACTCACCCCCCTCAGCGTTGCCCTGACCCCTCTTGCGCTGCTTTACCGGTTGATCGCCAGCCTGCGCCGCCTGGCCTGCCGTCTCGCATCGGCCCACCGGCTTCCCGTGCCGGTGATAGTAATTGGCAACATCAGCGTGGGAGGAACCGGCAAAACCCCGCTCACCATCCATCTCGCACAGCGGCTCTGCCAGCTCGGCCACCGCCCCGGGATTATCAGCCGCGGGTACGGTGGGTCAGCCCAAAGCCCCACCCGAGTCGACAGCAACAGTCCTGCGAGCCTGGTTGGAGATGAGCCCCTGCTGATTGCCCGCCACACCGGTTGCCCGGTTTATGTCTACCGCGACCGCGCCGCCGCTGGCGCAGCCTTGCTGGCAGCACACCCGGACCGCACCCTGCTGCTGTGTGACGATGGTATGCAACACTACTCACTGGCCCGCGATATCGAGATCGCCGTGGTCGATGCAGCCCGCGGCTTTGGCAACAGACTGCCGCTCCCGGCAGGGCCGCTTCGCGAGCCAACGACGCGCCTACAGGAAGTTACTGCCATCGTAGTCAACGGCGTCGGCCAGCCGACACTTCCGCGCACCGTACCGACCTTCCACATGCAACTGAGCGGCCACCAGTGCTACCAGCTGCTTGCACCGCAGCACATCTGCCCGGTCAACCAGTTGCCAGGCAAAGTCATGGCAGTAGCCGGCATCGGCCATCCGCAGCGATTCTTCAGTCAACTGCAATCACTGGGACTCATCGCCGATAGTACTGCGTTCCCGGATCATCATGCATTCAGCGCTGCCGAGCTGGCATTTCCCGGCTATGACACCATTTTGCTCACGGAAAAAGATGCGGTTAAATGCGCCAGTTTCAAAGATGATAGAATCTGGGTTTTTCCGGTCAGCGCGGCGCTGGAACCCGACCTGGCCCGATACATCGTCGAAAGGCTGAAACCAGATGGACCCGAAACTGCTTGAAATTCTCGTCTGCCCGGTGTGCAAAGGCCCGCTGGCCCTTAACAAGGCCGCACAGGAGCTGGCATGCAAGGCAGATCGCCTCGCCTTCCCGATCAAGGACGGTATTCCGGTCATGCTGGAAGAAGAAGCCCGTCAGCTGCCCGCCACCGAAGAAGCATGAGCGACTTCATCGCCGTCATTCCCGCCCGTTACGCCTCCACCCGCCTGCCGGGCAAGCCGCTACTGGACATCGGTGGAAAACCAATGATCGTGCGGGTCGCAGAGCAGGCGCGTAAATCCGCCGCAGGGCAGGTCTGGATCGCCACCGATCATCATGGCGTCGCCAGCACCGTGGTCGCACATGGTTTCGACAGCGTAATGACCTCCGAACAGCACCCCTCCGGCACCGACCGGCTGGCAGAAGTCGCACGCCACCTGCAGCTTTCCGACGACACCATTGTGGTTAACGTGCAAGGCGACGAGCCACTGATTGATCCAGCCCTGATCGACGCCGTCGCCGAACAACTGGCGCAGCACCTGCACGCACCGATGGCCACCGCAGCCCACCCGCTGCACAGCGCTGACGAGATGTTCAATCCGAACGTAGTTAAAGTAGTGCTCAATGCGCGGCAGGACGCACTGTACTTCAGTCGCGCCCCCATACCATACGCACGTGACGCCTTCTCGGCCCGCCGCGATACCCTACCCGGCGGCCTGCCGGTGTACCGCCACATCGGCATCTACGCCTACCGCGCCGGCTTCCTGCACCAGTACAGCAAAATGGCAGCTTGCGAGCTGGAAACCTTCGAAGCGCTGGAGCAGCTACGGGTGCTATGGCATGGCCACGCCATCAGTGTCTACCTGACTGACAAGATACCGGCTGCCGGCGTCGACACCCAGACCGATCTCGACCGAGTACGCCAGGTCTGGCAAACATCTCACCTTTAACCGGGCGACAACCCGCCCACTCGACAAGCAAGAGAAAAGGAAGACCATGAAACTGATTCTGTTGGGCGCTCCCGGCGCTGGTAAAGGCACACAAGCCAAATACATCTGCGAAAAGTTTGGCATCCCGCAAATTTCCACCGGCGACATGCTGCGCGCCGCCGTCAAGGCAGGCACCCCGCTGGGCCTGGAGGCGAAAAAGATCATGGATGCCGGCGGCTTGGTGCGTGACGACATCATCATTGGACTGGTAAAGGAGCGCATCACCGAAGCCGACTGTAAGAATGGCTTTCTGTTCGATGGCTTTCCGCGCACGATACCGCAAGCCGAAGCGATGCGTGATGCAGGCGTGACTCTGGATTTCGTAGTAGAAATCGACGTGCCGGACACCAGCATTGTTGACCGCATGAGCGGCCGCCGCGTACACCTGAGCTCGGGCCGCACCTACCACATCAAATACAACCCACCGAAAATCGAAGGTAAAGACGACGACACCGGTGAAGAGCTTATCCAGCGTGACGACGACAAGGAAGAAACCGTCAAGAAGCGCCTCGCCGTCTACCACGAGCAAACCGAAGTGCTGGTTGGCTTCTACTCCCAAATGGCCACCAGCGGCGACGCCACCACCCCTAAATACGTCAAGATCGACGGGACGCAGACCGTTGACATGGTACGCGATGCAACCCTGAAGGCACTGGGCGCATAACCAACTCACAACAACCCTTCTCAGCGAGCTGCCAGCCAGGGGCTCGCCTTCCCTGCGCATCAGATCAACCAACTCCGCACCCGTATCACCCAAAAACAAAAACGCCACGCAGTGCGTGGCGTTTTTGCTGAACCGGCTAAGCCTGTTTGTCA
>CAZBWH010000002.1:0-67474 GCA_964495595.1 uncultured Burkholderiales bacterium
GCGCTGGCCAAATTCCAGGGTGAGCTGCTGGATCAGGGGGTGAAAGATGCCAAGGCCACCTACGAATCCGCCCGCACGCTGATGATGGCCAGCGTGGCCGCTGCGGTCGTGCTGGCGGTGATTGCCGCGCTGCTGATCATTCGCGGGCTGTCGCGCCAACTGGGCGGCGAGCCTTACTACGCGGCCGACATTGCCCGCCAGGTAGCCGAAGGCAATCTGACCGTGCAGGTCGAGCTGCGCCGGGGCGACGAGGATAGCCTGCTGTTTGCCCTGAAAGGCATGGTGGACAAGCTGGCGCAGACCATTGGCGAAGTGCGTTCGGCGGCCGATTCGCTGTCGGCAGCGTCGGAGCAGGTGAGCGCCACCTCGCAATCGCTGGCGCAGGCCTCGTCGGAGCAGGCCGCCAGCCTGGAAGAAACCACCGCGTCGATCGAGCAGATGTCGGCGTCGATTGCGCAGAATACCGAAAACGCCAAGGTAACCGACGGCATCGCCAGCAAGTCGGCTGCCGACGCCACCGACGGTGGCCAGGCCGTGCGCGCCACCGTGGAGGCGATGAAATCGATCGCCGACAAGATCGGCATCGTCGATGACATTGCCTACCAGACCAACCTGCTGGCGCTGAACGCCGCGATTGAAGCCGCCCGCGCCGGCGAACACGGCAAGGGCTTTGCCGTGGTGGCCGCCGAAGTGCGCAAGCTGGCCGAGCGCAGCCAGGTTGCGGCGCAGGAAATCGGCGAGCTGGCCACCACCAGCGTGAAAACCGCCGAGAAAGCCGGCAGCCTGCTGGAAGAAATGGTGCCGTCGATCAACAAGACGGCCGAGCTGGTGCAGGAAATCACCGCCGCTTCCGAAGAGCAATCGGGCGGTGCCGGCCAGATCAACGTGGCAATGAGCCAGATCAGCCAGACCACCCAGCAGAATGCCTCGGCGTCGGAAGAGCTGTCGGCCACTGCCGAAGAAATGAGCGGCCAGGCCGAGCAACTGCAGCAACTGGTAGCAATGTTCCGGATCAGCGGCGACAGCGGCGGGCTGTATTCATCCGCAGCCCGGCCGCAGCAGCGCTCGCACAAGGCGCCGCCGGCCAAGCGCGGCAATGTGAAGCGGCCCATGTCGGCGCAGATTCCGGACGACGATCCTGAATACATTCGGATGTAAGCGGAGACCGGCATGGCACAGACAAACGTGGTAGTGGCGGTGGGCGACAAGGCGCCGCGGGCCGACTCCGGCAGCAGCCGGCAATACCTGGCCTTTACCCTGAACGGCGAGGTGTTCGCCATCGACATCCTGCAGATTCGCGAAATCATTGAATTCGGCGCCCTGACCGAGGTGCCGATGATGCCACCGACCATTCGCGGCGTGATCAACCTGCGCGGCTCGGTGGTGCCGGTGATCGACCTGTCGGCGCGCTTTGGTCGCGGGCCGTCGGCGGTGGCGCGGCGCACCTGCGTGGTGATTCTGGAGGTGAGCAAGGACGGCGTCACCCAGACGCTGGGAGTAATGGTCGATGCGGTGAACGAGGTCATGGAAATTCCAGCCGAGGACATCGAGCCGGCGCCGGCGTTCGGCACCCGCATCCGTACCGATTTCATTGCCGGCATGGGGCGGGTGAACGGGCGGTTCGTGATCATTCTCGACGTGGCGCACGTGTTTTCGCTCGACGAACTGGCGTCGCTGGGCCAGCTGGCCGGCTCGGCGGCCGCGTGAATGCTGGCGGGGTGTGGCCATGTCAGCCGATCTGACGATCAGCGACACCGAATTCCGCCAGTTCCGCGACCTGATGCGCCGGGTGGCCGGCATCGAGCTGGGCGACAGCAAGAAGCATCTGGTCAGCGGCCGCTTGTCAAAGCGGGTGCGCGATCGCGGCCTGGGATCGTTTGGCGAGTATTACCGGCTGATCGCCTCGGGCAATGATCAGGAGGAATACCACCGGATGGTGGATTTGCTCACCACCCACGAAACCTATTTTTTCCGCGAGCCGAAGCACTTTGACTACCTGACCGGCACCCTCCTGCCGGCGCTGTGCCAGCGGGCCGGCGGCAACCGGCTGCTGCGTTTCTGGAGCGCGGCCAGCTCGACCGGCGAAGAAGCCTACAGCCTGGCGATGTCGTTGATGGACAACCTGGGCGACGAGCGGCCGTGGGAAGTCGTCGGCACCGATATCAGCCGCGACGTGCTGGCCAAGGCGCGGCAAGGGGTGTACCGCACCGAGCGTATCGACGGTGTGCCGCCCGATTACCTGCGCCGCTATTTCCTGCGTGGCATCGGCAGCCGGGCGGGCACGCTGCGGGTGGTGCCGGAGGTGCGCGTCAGGGTGCAGTTCAGCGAGGCCAACCTGAACGAATCGCTGGCAGCGGTGGGCGAATTCGATGTGATTTTTCTGCGTAATGTGCTGATCTATTTCGATCTGCCGACCAAGCGCGAGATCGTCGAACGGGTGACGCGCCAGCTCCGGCGCGGTGGTTGGCTGTTCATTGGTCATTCGGAAAGTCTGAACGGCGTGACCTCGGCGCTGCAGCCAGTGCGGCCGACCATCTACCAGCGAGACTGAGCATGTCCGACGCCACGCCTGAGCCGCACGAAGTCTACCTGCCGCCGGGAGGCTTTCATTTTGGCGACGAGCACACCCGCATCCGCACCCTGCTGGGCTCCTGCGTGGCAATTACCCTGTGGCACCCGCGCTTGCACATCGGCGGCATGTGCCACTATCTGTTGCCCGATGGCGGCGGCCGCCACCGCCATCCTCTGGACGGCCGCTACGCCCGTGGCGCCATCGGACTGTTCATGCACGAGCTGGCGCAAGGCGGTACCCGTCCGGCCGATTACGTGGTGAAGGTGTTTGGCGGCGGGCGGATGTTCCTGCCCCGCCCGGCACACGCCCGATTCATCGACGCGATGGATATCGGCCAACGCAATATCGAGGCCGGCAAGAAGCTGCTGCGCGACAAGGGATTCACCATTTCCGCCGAGCACCTGGGCGGCGACGGCCACCGCAACGTGATTTTCGATCTTGCCACCGGCGATGTCTGGATCAGGCATGTGGCCGAATTGCCCACCTTGCCAGGCCGGGACACCTTCCCCCAAGGAGAACGTTAAATGTACCGGGACACCTTCCCCCAAGGAGAACGTTAAATGTACATCGACTGGACGCCGGACTACGCCATTGGCGTGGCGCGGATTGACGAACAGCACCAGCAACTGATCGCAATGATCAACGCGCTGTATGAAAAAATCGGCCCCGATGTGTCGTCCAGCGCTACCTGGGCCTTGCTCGATGGCTTCAATCGTTATGCCGAAAGCCATTTTGCCACTGAAGAGCGGATTGCTCTGGATGCAGGCGTGCCGATGGCCGAACTGAACGCGCACAAGCAGGAGCATCAGGCCTACCGTGACCGCATGGGCATCTTCCAGCATGCGTTCGCCCAGAACGAAAAGCGCGCCCCGGTGCAATTGATGGCCTTTCTGTCCAGCTGGTGGCTGTCGCACATTCTGGTGCGCGACAAGGAGCTGGGCCAGTTGATCAACGAACGGCAGGCGCATGGCTGATCCGATTCGTGTCCTGGTGGTGGACGACTCTGCGGTGGTTCGCCAGGTGATGAGCGACGTACTGGGACGTGCGCCCGGCATCGAGGTGATCGGCGTGGCGTCTGATCCGCTGTTTGCGCTGGAGCGAATGAAAAAGCAGTGGCCGGACGTGATTACCCTCGACGTGGAAATGCCGCGCATGGATGGCATCACGTTCCTGAAAAAAATCATGGCCGAGCGGCCAACGCCGGTGGTGATCTGCTCCACCCTGACCGGCAAGGGCTCGGAAACCGCGATGCAGGCGCTGGCCGCCGGTGCGGTGTCGATCATTACCAAGCCGACGCTGGGGCTGAAGGATTTTCTCAAGAATTCGGCCAACGATCTGGTCGCCGCAGTGCGGGCGGCGGCGCGGGCCAATATGCGGGCGCTGAATGCCTCGGTGGCTCCCCGAGCTGCGCCGCTGGTTCAGTCTGCGTCGCCGGTCGGAGCCATGGCGGAAACCACTGACCGCATCATTGCCATTGGCACGTCCACCGGCGGCACCCAGGCGCTGGAGGCGGTGCTTACCCGCCTGCCGCGCACTACGCCGGGGATTGTGGTCGTGCAGCACATGCCGGAAAAATTCACCGCGCTGTTTGCCCAGCGGCTGAACCAGGTCTGCCAGGTCGAAGTGCTGGAGGCGGTGGACGGCCAGCGGGTGATTACCGGTCGGGTGCTGATTGCGCCGGGTGGCAAGCACATGTCGCTGCGCCGCAATGGCGCGCAGTATGTGGTCGATGTGCGCGACGGCCCGCCGGTCAACCGCCACAAGCCGTCGGTGGATGTGCTGTTCCGTTCGGTGGCCCGCTGCGCCGGCCGCAACGCCATCGGGGTGATCATGACCGGCATGGGCGACGACGGCGCCCGTGGGCTGAAGGAAATGCGCGACGCCGGCGCCCGCACCGTCGCCCAGGATGAAGCCAGTTGCGTGGTGTTCGGCATGCCCAAAGAAGCCATCAAGCTGGACGCCGCCGACCAGATTCTGGCGCTTGACCAGATCCCCGCCACGCTGACCGGCTTTCGCTAAACCTGGCCTGCCTCGCTCCTGCAAGAGACGACCGGCCTGCAAGCCGCTCTGGTATTGGTCTGCAGGCCGGCCTGCGCGGCAATGCCAGAGCGGCTTGCAGCCATGCCGGATTTGGGCGTGCATAAAACTGCCATTCTTGTCTGACAAGCGGCGCGGCGACGGCTGGCCAGCGATTGCATCGGCACGCTGGCCGGGGTGTAATCCTCGAATTACAAATGCATAAATCGAGGAGAGATCATGCGCCCAGTCGTTATTGCCTTCCTGCCGCTGTGGCTGAGCGGCGTTGCCATCGCCGCCGCCGATGCCCCACCGGCCAACCAGCCGCCCGCCGCCCGCGCCGGGCAGATGATGCAGTACACCGACCGGCTGATGTCGGTGCCGTGCCAGCGCTGGCAGGTTAAAGAACCCAACCGCAAGGGCGAGATGATCAACCAGTGCGGCGATCACCTGATGCATCTGTCGGTGGCGCATGGCCTGAACCCGGTGAAGGTAGTGAAAACCAGCGGTGAAACCCTGGTCGAGTTCAAGCCGTTTTTCCCGCAGGTGTCATACCCGCTGACGCTGGGCAAGAGCTGGAGCGGCGAATATGAGGGCTTTACCGCCGATGATGGCGCCCGCTGGACCAGCAAGGTCAGTTGCGAAGTCAAGGCGTGGGAAAAGGTCAGCGTCGCCGCCGGCCAGTTCGACAGCTACCGGATCGAGTGCGTGGAAAAATGGCGGGCCATGCTGATCCTGACCGGCGAATCGAAATCAACCCGCTGGTATGCGCCAGCCGTGGGCATGGTGGTCAAGGCAGTCAGCGACAAGAGCAAGTGGGATCACCAACTGGCCGCGTACCGGTTTGACTGAGCGGAGCTGCCAATGATCAAGGAATATCCGCGCTACCGGCGCGAGCAGATGGTGGGGGCGGCGGTCGTCAATGCAGCGATCAACGCCGCGCTGGCCTGGCTGCTGTTCCGCCAGTTGCCACAGGTGCCGTTCCTCGGTGAGCAAAGCATCGTCGGCGATACGCTGGCCACTGCGCTCTTGCTGCCGCCCCTGCTGTGTCTGGTGGCTACTCCGACTTTCCGCTCGATGCTGGCGCGGCGGGCGGTGCTGCGTCCGGCGCAGTTGCCCGCTGCCAGCCGTCTGCCGCAACAACCGCTGCTGCTGGGTCTGTTGCTCGGACTGGTGGCCTTGCTGACGCTGGCGCCGGCGACGTTGTGCCTGTTGCAGCGATTGCAGGTGGAGTCGTTGTCGTTGGGTGGCTTCGTGCTGTTCAAGGCCGGCTTTGCCGCCTTGCTGGCGGTGCTGATTACGCCGCTGGTGCTGCAGCAGGCGCTGGCCTGGCATCTGGCCGCCTGCCGGGCCTGAGGCCGGTTCGCCGGGCTGGCTCGTCTAATCAGGCGCCGCAGCCGGCTTGAGCCGCTGCTTTTCCAGCTCGGCCAGCACCAGCGTGCATTCGCGCTCGTAAAACCGGGTCAGCAGCCGCACGGCACCGTCGGCATCACGGCTTTGGGCCAGCGGCAGCATGTCGACGAAAAACTGCCGTACCTCCATCAGCCATTCCAGCCCGCCATTGATCGCCAGCAGATAGCCGGCGCGCATCGCAGCCGGAAAAATGTCGCCCAGCAGCCGGGTGAGAAACGGGTTGTTGGCGGCGCGGCAGGATTGGTCGTAAATGGCGATGCGCAGCTCGACGAAGCGCTCGAACTGGCCCTGGGTCAGGCTTTGCTCCAGTTGCCGCAGCAGGTCGGTGTAGGTGGCCAGTTCGGCCGGCGAGGCGTTGGTGACCAGATTGCGGGTCAGCAGTTGCATCAGGTGACCCCACACCTGGTACAGCCCGACGACTTCAAACGCCGTCATCCGGGTGACCACCGCGCCGCGTCGGGGCTGGATCTGCAGCAGGTGCCAGCGCTCCAGCAGCAGCAACGCTTCGCGCACCACGCTGCGACTGACATTGAGCGTGGCCGCCTGTTCCTGTTCCTGGATGCGGCTGCCGGCAGCCAGCTGGCCGGTGATGATGGTGCCGGCGATGTGCTTGGCTACGGTGATGGCCAGTGAGTCGGCCGGCTTGAAAGGGGTGCGTTCGGTATGAGTCATCGGTGAGCAGGTGGAGACGGGCTACTGTCTAATGATAGGCCGTGTGGGCAGGGCAACGGATAATTATCGCAGAACACAGACAAGAGGATACAGGCCATCATGGCGCAACGTTCAATCATCATTACTGCGGTCGGCTCGGCCGGCGACCTGCACCCGCACCTGGGGCTGGCCACCCAGTTGCAGCAGCGTGGCCACCGGGTCAGCGTGCTGACCTCGCCCAACTATCGCGATTCAGTGGAAAACGCCGGGGTCGAGTATGTGCCGTGCGGGTCGCTGGAGCTGATGGCCGGGGTGCTGCTCGACCCCCGCGTGTGGCACGCCAAGAAAGGCTTTGCCGGCATCTGGCCGATGGTAAACGAGATGATGCGCCATTCGCTGCGCACCATTGAGCACCGGCTCGACCAACAGCCGTTGCTGATTGGTTCGCCGCTGGCATTCGGCCCCCGGCTGGCGGCAGAAAAATACCGGCTACCCCTGGTGGCCACCCAACTGGCGCCGTCGATTTTCATGTCGGCCTACGATCCGCCCAGCTACAAGGACACCGGCTTCATGCACTGGTTGTCGCCCAGGTGGCGGCGCAAGCTGCTGTCGCTGATCGAGGACCAGTACATCGACCGCATCTGCCAGCCCGACCTGAACGGCCTGCGCGAACGGCTGGGGTTGCATCCGGTGTGCAATGTGTTCACCGGCTGGGCCAACCACGGCGACCTGGTGCTCAGCCTGTTTCCCGATTGGTTTGCCGCACCGCAGCCAGACTGGCCGGGCAACAATCAGCTGGTCGGCTTTCCGTTGTACGACGAACATGGACAGCATCCGCTGGACGACGAACTGCAGCAGTTTCTGGCCCGACCCGAGCCGCTGCTGGTGTTCTGCCCCGGTAGCGCCATGGCGCAGGGGGCCCGTTTTTTCCAGTCCGCGGTCACGGCCTGCCGGCGGCTGCCGGTCAAGGCGCTGTTGCTGTCGCGGTTTGACAACCAGATTCCGTCGTTGCCGGCCAATGTGCTGCACCGCAGTTATCTGCCGTTCAGCCAGGTGTTGCCGCAGGCCGCCGCGATGGTCCATCACGGCGGCATCGGCAGCGCCGCGCAGGCGTTGCGGGCCGGGGTGCCGCAACTGGTGATGCCGATGGCGCACGACCAGTTCGACAACGCCAGCCGCATCAGCCGGCTCGGCTGCGGCAAGGTGCTCAACTGGGGAGCCGGCCCGCGCCGTCTGGCCCGCCAGTTGCAGGCCCTGCTGGCTGACGAGTCGCTGCGGGCCAGTGCCCGTCACCACGCCAGCCAGTTCGGCAATCCGCAACACGGCCTGCAGCAGGCCTGCTGCGCGATTGAGTCCTTGATGTAAAAAAGGGGAGCGGTCAGCCGTTGCCCAGCAGCTCGGTCAGCCCGTTCATCACCCGCCGGTTGGCGCTTTCCATCTGGCCAAGGGCTTGCAGGGCGCCGGCCTGGTTGCCGCTGCGGTAGCACTGGATGGCCTGGCGGGCGAAGTCATGCACCGCCCGGTGCGGGTCTTCCATGTCGCGGAAAGCGCTCTGGCGGGAGAATTCGCTGCAGCCTTCGCCTTCGTAGTACCAGCGGCCGAGAAGGCACTGCTTTTCGCTGGGAACGGCGTCGGCCTGCAGGTCGGACAGACCCAGCAGCACCTTGTAGACTTCCAGCTTGAGCGACAGCTCCTGGATATTGGCCAGCTCGACATTGGCCAGCCGCGCCGACGAGGCAATGCTCGATTGCATGGTGCGGGAAATATCCAGCAACTGCTGCATGCCCTGCATGGCCGATTCGTTACTGCTGCTGTAGCTGGCCGCCTCGGTGGCGCCCAGGGTCATGATTTCCCTGGCCTTGCCGGTTTCCTGCTGGATGCCGTTGACCAGGCCGCCGATTTCGGCGGTGGATTTGGCGGTGCGCTCGGCCAGCTTGCGCACCTCATCGGCCACCACGGCAAAGCCGCGCCCGGTTTCGCCGGCCCGGGCCGCCTCGATCGCCGCGTTCAGCGCCAGCAGGTTGGTCTGCTCTGCAATCTCGCGGATCAGTTGCACGATGCCGACGATCTGCCCGGCGCTTTGCGACAAGCCTTCCACACTGTCACTGGCTGCGCTGATGCGATCGAACATGGCTTGCAGGTTGCCGGCAATGCTATGCAGCGACGAGCGGTTGTGATCCGATTCGGCGGCAGCGACTTCGGCGGCCGCCTTTTCGTCGTTCAGCCGGCCAGACAGCTGGGTGAACGAGCGGAAGATGCCATTCAGCGAGTCGCCAAAATGCGGCAGATTGGCCAGCACCCCCTCCAGCAACTCGACCCGCGCGATGGCCTGTCGGGCGGTTTGTTCCTGCTGTGCCTGGTTGGCCTGCAGGCCAGCCAGCTCGCTTTCCATTTCCTGTACGCGCCGGCGCAATGCCGCGTTGTCCGCCGTGGCCGCATCCAGTGCCTTGTGCTGTTTCGACTGCCATCCGAACATGAACTCCCCCATTTCTGACCGGGTATTGAAATGTCTATGGATAAACTGTAGTTGCTGCGCACCCCCAATGCCAGCGACCGGCAGGCATCGAATGCCCCGCTTGACCCAAGTGGCGTTGTAAATGATAATGGTTCGCGTTTACTTTTCGCGCAGCCTGCCAGTGCAGGCCTTGCGCTTCCTTAGCCAGCCATCCACGCCGCTGTTGCCGTGGTAGCCCGCCAGTGTCAAAGACGCCGGATTGTCACCGTGGAAACGGGGGGGCGGCCGTCGTGTGTTGGGGGGGATTCCATGCTTCAAGTGTCTCGCGGGCCGTTGGTGTGCAAGCGGCGTAGTCTTTCAGTGCTGGTGGCTTGGCTGGGCGTCGCGGTGTGGCCGCAGGTGCAGGCCGCCGGGCCGGTGCAGCTGGCCGATGCCCGCCAGCCGGCGCGTCTGCTCAGCCCGCTGGTGGTGACCGCTACCCGGATGGCGGTGTCGCCGGATCAGCTGACTGCCAGCGTGACCAGCGTCGGTCGTGATGAGCTGGAGCGGCGTTTGCCGCAGGACGAAGCCGATCTGTTCCGCGATCAGGGCGATGTGGTCATGGCACGCGACATGCGCCGCCACGGCGCTACGCGGGTCAATATCCGTGGCATTGAAGATAACCGGGTGGTGCAGCTGGTCGATGGCGTGCGGCTGCCGGACTATTTCAACGGTGGTGGCCCGACCAACTACACGATGAGCACCTCGGCAGCGCCGATGACCGACTTTCTGCGCCAGGTGGAAATCGTCCGTGGCCCGGCGTCCAGCCTGTACGGTTCGGATGCGCTGGGCGGTGTGGTGGGGTATCTGACACTGGAGCCGCATGACTTGCTACGCCAGGGAGCAACGACCGGCCTGCGGCTGCGAGCCGGCTACAGCAGCGCCAACGATGGCCTCAGCGGCAGTGTGATCGGCGCAGCGCGTGGCGAGTCGCTGGCGATGCTGCTGGCGTATGCGCAGGCCAAAGGGCACGAAACCCGCAATCAGGGTGATGACGACCGCTACGGCCCCAACCGTGCCACTCCCAATCCGGCTGATACTGACGATCGCGGCGCAATGGCCCGCTTGGTCTGGCGCCCGGCCAGTGGCCACCGGCTGACCGCATTGCTGGAAGGTCGCGAGCAGCAGGCCAGCACCGAGATCATGCGCATGGCGGCATCGCTGACGAAAGTGGTGTCGATGCAGGGCAACGACCAGAGCCGCCGCGGCCGGGTGGGGCTGGAATACGAACACGCACCGGATAGCGGTCTGTATCAGCGCTTGCTGGCGCGGGTGTTCTATCAGGATGCCGACACCGACAACCGCAACCAGCAGCGCCGGGCCAACGCCAGCTACAGCGCGGCCACAGGGTGTTCGGCCTCGCGGGCGGGTACTGGCAATTGCGACATCAATCAGCGTTTCCAGCTTGAGCAGACGCTGGCCGGCATCGGGCTGCAGGCGGATTCCGAATGGATGCAGGGCGAGACAGCCCACCTGCTCAGCTACGGCGTCGACCTGCAGCGTCAGCAGGTATCGACCCTGCGCGACGGCAGCGTGACCCATCTGGCCAGCGGTGTGGTGACTTTTGGCCTGGCCGGCGAAAACTATCCGCTGCGTGACTTTGCCGACGGCCAGACCGACACGCTCGGCCTGTTCGTGCAGGATGAAATCGCACTGCAGCAGCGAACCCTGCTGCTGACCCCTGGCCTGCGCTACGACCGGACCAGGCTGCAGCCCAGGCCAGATGCGCTGGCACAGCAAGTGCTGTCGGTGATCCATCGCGAGGTGGTGGCGCAGACGCATGCCCATCTGTCGCCCAAGCTAGGGCTGCAATGGCAGTGGCAGCCGGCACTGGCGCTGTTTGGCCAGGTGGCTTCGGGGTTTCGTGCCCCGAACTACGGCGAGGTCAACGGCGCTTTCCGCAATGCGGCGCAGATGTATGCCACGGTGCCCAACCCCGATCTGCGCCCGGAAACCAGCGTTGGTCTGGAACTTGGCCTGCGTGGCCGTAGCGGTGCGCTGAACGGCCAGTTTGCGCTGTTCGACAACCGCTACAAGGATTTCATCGAAAACGTCAAACTCAACTGCCCGAGCGACCCGAGCTGCATCAACATCGCCGGTGCGCCGTACACCACCTATATGTCGCAGAACCTCAGCCGGGTACGCATCCGGGGAGCAGAGCTGCGCGGCGGCTGGGCGCTGGCGCCGCAATGGCGTGCCGACATGGCCGTCGCCTGGGCCCACGGCGACAACACCGAAACCCATCAGCCGCTCAACAGCGTCGAGCCTCTGCGCGGCATGCTCGGTCTGACCTGGGACAACAGCGCCTGGGGCAGCGACCTGCGCCTGAACGCGGCACAACGCAAAAACCGCGTCGATAACAGCAGCGGCGAATGGTTCAGGACACCGGGTTACGCCGTGGTCGACCTGGCCGGCTGGTACAAGCCGACGGCCAACAGCAAGCTGGTGCTGGCGGTCAACAACCTGTTCGACCGCAAATACTGGCTGTGGAGCGACATTCGCAACGCCGATGGCTACAACCCCAGCGCACCGGAGTTCTACACCCAGCCGGGGCGCAATCTGCGTGTCTCCGTGCAGGCGGACTTTTAATCTCGTAGCCTTTTTGTGCCGGACGACCCGCGGGTTGCCGGCACCTTTTTTTGCATGAATGGCTGAAGTTCGATGAATGTAGTGCGTTGTTGTCTGGGTTTGTTGCTGTGGCTGGCTGTCGTGTGTCAGGCGCAGTCGGTGTTGATCGTTGCCACCTCGCCGGTGCCGCAGGGCAAGCTGACATTGCTGCGCGAGATCGGCCGGCAGCAAGGCGTGCAGGTGCAGGCCGAGCTGGTGGAGAAATTGTCGCCGCAGGCGGTGCCGGGCCTGTTTGCCGGGCGCGATCTGGTGATTTTCGATGCCGGCCGCGAACACATGCAGGCCGTTGTCCGTGGCCGGCTGGCACCGGCTTTGCCGGGGCTGAAAGCGCCGCACATCTGGATGCGTGATGAAGCGCCGCAGGTGCAGGGTTTGCCGCCGGCGCTGGCGCAGCGGCTGCACGCCTATTTCGTGAATGGCGGGCGTGCCAATTTCGAGAACTTCTTCCGCACCCTCAACGCCCATTTCGCCGGCCGCTCCGGCGACGGCATCGCGCCGCCGTTCGTGTTTCCCGAGATGGCGGTGTATTACCCCGGTGCTCCGCAGCAGGTTTTTGCCGGCCCGGCGGAATATCTGCGCTGGCGCGGCATCGAACCCGCCAAACGCCCGCCCACCGTGGCCATTGCCTTTCACCAGCAATATCTCGGCGCCGAAATGATGACGCAGATCGACGACCTGATCCGCCGTATCGAGGCCGGTGGCGGACTGGCGCTGCCGTATTACGCCGGGGTGATGGGGCCGCATGCATCGATGCTCACCGTCAACGGCCAGCGTGTGGCCGATGTGGTGATCAACACCCAGATCGTGCTCGACCCGGAAGGGCGGCGCAAGGAACTGGCGGCACTGGGCATTCCGGCGCTGCAATCGCTGGCCTACCGCAAGGGCGACGTGGCCGACTGGCGCGCCGACCCGCTCGGGCTGGCGCTGATGGACGTGCCGTTTTATCTGGCGCAGGCCGAATACACCGGCATCGTCGACCCGATGCTGACCCACGCCAGCAACAAGCAGGACGGCAGCATTGTCGTGATCGACGAACAAAACCAGGCGCTGGTCAACAAGGCGCTGAATCTGGTGCGCCTGCAGCGCCTGCCGAATGCCGAAAAGCGGCTGGCGGTGATGTTCTGGAACTACCCGCCGGGCGAAAAAAACCTCTCCGCCTCGTATCTCAACCTGCCGCGCAGCTTTGTCGGCACCCTGCAGGCGCTGCAGGCTGCCGGTTATCAGACCCGGCCGCAGGATGAAGGCTGGCTGGTAAGCCGGCTGCAGCGCCTGCTGGCGCCGTTTTACCGCGACGGCCAGCTGGCCGCCTTGTTGCGCGACGATCTGGCCGAACGCCTGCCGCTGAAAACCTACCGTGCCTGGCTCAAACAACTGCCGCCCGCCGTGCAGGCCGAACTGCAGCAACGCTGGGGCGATCCGGAAAAATCGGCGATGGTGCTGCGCGATGGCAGCGAGCCGGTGTTCGTGATTCCGCGTCTGGCCATCGGCCAGGTGATTTTTTCGCCGCAGGCGCCGCGTGGCGAAAAATGGGAAGACAAGGAAAAGGCGCTGTATCACTCGACCACCGCCGCCCCCTCGCATTTCTATCTGGCGCAATATCTGTGGCTGCGCGCCGGCTACCGGAGCGATGCCATCATCCACTACGGCACCCACGGCTCGCAGGAATGGCTGCCGGGCAAGGAGCGCGGCCTGTCGGTGAACGACTACCCGCTACTGGCGGTGGGCGATGTGCCGGTGATCTACCCCTACATCGTCGACAACATCGGCGAGGCGCTGCAAACCAAGCGCCGTGGCCGCGCCGTCACCGTCACCCACCAGACGCCGCCGTTTGCCCCGGCCGGGTTGCATGACCGCCTGACCGAAATCCACGACCTGCTGCACGCCTGGCTGGCGCAGGACGAAGGCGCGGTCAAGCAGCAGCAGGCGCAGGCACTGCGCAGCAAGGTGCGCGCCGAGCGCATCGACCTCGACATGTGCTGGGACGACGCCCGCATCAACGCCGACATGCGCGGCTTCGTCAACGCGCTGCACGACCACCTGCACGAACTGGCGCAGACAGCCCAGCCGATGGGCCTGCACAGCTTTGGCAGCGCGCCGCAGCCAACCCACCGCATCGGCACGGTGCTGATGATGCTCGGCCAGCCATTCTGGGAGGCCGCCGCCAAAGCCGCCGGCCAGCCGGCAGATCAACTTGATGAAGCGCTGATTGCCGACTACGCCAAACTGGCCGACACCCCGCCGTGGAAGCTGCTGAGCGGCTATCTCGACGGCAGCCTGCCAGCCCCGCGTGATGCGGCGCTGGCAAACATGCTGGCGCAGGGCAAACGCTGGTACGACGACCTGGGCGCGGCGGGCGAACTGCAGGGGCTGTTGTCGGCGCTGGCGGGTGAACACAGGCCGACTTCCTACGGCGGCGATCCGATGAAAAACCCGGATGCCCTGCCCACCGGGCGCAACCTGTATGGCTTCGACCCTTCGCGGGTGCCCACCAAGGCCGCCTGGCAGGCCGGCAAAGAGGCGGCGGATGCATTGATTGCCGCGCACCGCGCCAAAACCGGCAAGGCACCGAAAAAGCTGGCGTTTTCGCTCTGGTCGGTGGAAACCATGCGCCACTACGGCCTGCTGGAAGCACAGGCATTGTGGGCCATGGGTGTCGAGCCGGTGTGGGATGCCGGCGGCCGGGTGGTGGATGTGAAACTGGTGCCACGCAGCGAGCTGAAGCGGCCACGGGTGGATGTGGTGCTGTCGGCCACCGGCCTGTATCGCGATCATTTCCCCAATGCCATGAAGCAACTGGCGAAAGCGGTGGAACTGGCCGCCCGTGCGCAGGAAGAGGACAACCCGCTGTATGCCAACAGCCAGGCGCTGCAGCGCAAACTGCAGGCGCAGGGCATTGCCCCCGAGGCCGCGCAGCGCGCAGCAGAAACACGCATTTTCTCCTCCGCATCCGGCCGCTACGGCACCGGGCTGGACGATGCGGCGCTGGCCACCGACACCTGGAAAAACCAGGCCGAAGGCGACCGCAAGCTGGCCAGCCTCTATCTCTCGAAAATGCAGTTTGCCTACGGCAGCGACGAAGCCGGCTGGGGCAGCCAGGGTATTGCCGGCGCCAGCGGCAAGGCGGCGCAGATCAACCTCTACGCCGAACACCTGAAAGGCACCGAAGGCGCCGTGCTGTCGCGCACCTCCAACCTCTACGGCATGCTCACCACCGACGATCCTTTCCAGTATCTGGGCGGCATCGGCGCGGCGGTGCGCATGCTCGACGGCAAGGCGCCCGAGCTGTACATCTCCAACCTGCGCGGCAGCGGTGCCGGCAAGGTGGAAGGCGCGGCGGCGTTTCTGGCCAAGGAGCTGGCGACGCGCAACTTCCACCCCGGCTATATCAAGGGGCTGATGGCCGAAGGGTATTCCGGCACGCTGCAGGTGCTCGACAGCGTCAACAACTTCAGCGGCTGGACCACTGTCTCGCGTGAAATCGTGCGTGATGATCAGTGGCAGGAATTTGTCGAAGTCTACGTGCGCGACAAACACAAGCTCGGCCTGAAGCAGTGGTTTGCGCAGAACAACCCGCATGCCCTGGCGCAAAGCATCGAACGCATGCTGGAAATGGCCCGCCACGGCTACTGGCAAACCGACGCCGATACGCTGAAAGAACTGAAGCAGACCTACCGCCAGCTGGCGCAGCAACACGATGTGCGCAGCGACAACCAGGCATTCAATCAGTTTGTCGCCGCCGGATACGGCCTGGCAGGCAGCCTGCCGGCACTGCCGGCGCAGGCGCGCAACGCAGCCAGTGGCCAGCGTGCCAGCCAGCAGCCGCAGATGCTGGAGCCAACCCCGGTGCCGGCACCGCCGCCGATCCGGGGCATCCTGCTGGAAAAAGTGCAAAACCCGCCCCCCGCAGCACCGCTGCCTCTGGCGCTGGCCGGCGGTTATCTGCTGCTGGGCATGAGTTTTGGCGGCGGAATGCTCGCCGCACGCCGGCGTGCCCAGGGAGAGATGGCGTGACACACCTGCCCGCTTATCGATCCGTTTCTCCGCCGATTTCAACATCACCACTGAGGGAGCCAACATGCCCAATATCGAACTGACCATGTACCAGATTTCGCAGGTTTTCCTGCTGCCCACGCTGGTGCTGATTGCCGCCTTGTTCCTGTACGCCTTCTGGGTGCTGGGCGAATTTTTGCTGCTGGCGCTGTATCGCCGCCGCGGCCAGGGCCGGCTGCTGCTGGCCGATTACCGCAAGAACCCGGCGCTGAGCGCCGACGAACTGGACGTGCTGGCGCACAAGCAACTGGAAAACCCGCGCATTGCCAGCCGTGTCACGCCGATGCTGGGGCTGGTGGCCACCATGATCCCGATGGGGCCAGCGCTCAAATCGCTGTCGGACGGCAATCTGGCCAAGGTGTCGGATAACCTCACCGTGGCGTTTTCGGCCGTGATCCTGGCGCTGATTGCCGCGTCGATCACCTACTGGGTGGTCAACGTGCGCCGCCGCTGGCTGGCCGAAGAAATGCTGGAAATCGAAGCCCTGCGCGGAGCCACAGCATGAGCCTGAAACTGTTGCACGAACCGGAAACCGAAGATCCGATCCTGTCGGTGGTCAACCTGATCGACATCTTTCTGGTGATCATCGCCGCCTTGCTGATCACCGTGGCGCAAAACCCGCTGATCAACCCGTTCAACAAACAGGACGTGACCGTGATCACCGACCCCGGCAAGCCGACCATGGAGGTGATGATCAAGAAGGGCGAAAAAATCGAGAAATACAAGGCCAACGGCAATATCGGCAGCGGCGACGGCGAAAAAGCCGGCGTAGCCTACCGCATGAAAGACGGCTCGATGGTCTACGTGCCGGAAGGGGGCCCGGCAGCCCAATAACCACCGGCCTGCAGACCGCACCCAGATTGCCTTGCAGGCCGGCCTGCAAGCCAGTATCCATGCGGCCTGCAGGGCATCAGGAGGAATTGCTCTACATGTCGGCGTAATGATCGACCATTAGTATCCCCGAATGTGGTGATTCAATGACGAAAGGAGCTGCCTGATGCGTATTCTGCTCGCCCTGGCCTGTCTGCTGGCCAGCCCGTTTTCCCGCGCCGCCGAGCCGCTGCCGCTGACCGTGTTGCAGGTGCTCGACCTGTCCGGCCCGCAGCGCGACACCGGCAACGAGTTTCTGACCGGAGCGCGGGTGTATTTCGATTACATCAATACCCGTGGCGGCATTCAGGGCCGCAAGATCAGCCACGTGGTCGCCGACGACCAGGGCTTGCCCGCCAACACGTTAGCGCTGACCCGGCAATGGGTTGCGCAGGCCAAGCCGGTGGCGCTGTTCGGCTACCTGGGTGCCGACAATGTCGATGCAGTAATGAGCGACCGCCAGTTGCGCACCAATGGCCTGGCGATGGTCGGGCCTTACAGCGGACTGCGCCGCGCCGAGTGGCCCAACCTGTTTGCGGTGCGCGCCGGCTTTGACGACGAAATCAGACGCATCCTGAAAATGACTACCCAGCTCGGCATGAGCCGCATCGGCCTGTTTTGCGGCACTGATTCCCTGGGCAAGGCCGCCAGCGAACTGGTGATCCTGCAGGCCGCCGCCAACCGCCTGCCACCGGTCAGCCGGCAGCTATTCCACGCGACGGTTCACGTGCGCGGCGCAGCACAGAACATGGCCCGGCAAGCGCCGCAGGCAGTGATCCTGGCCGCGCCCACGCTGGCCAGTGCGCTGTTTGCGCGTGAAATGCAGGCCGAATTGCCCGGCACCCAGTTCTTTGCCCTGTCGTCGGTCAATCATCAAACCCTGCTCGAACTGCTCGGCCCGAAAGATGCGCAGGGAATCGCCGTCACCGCGCTGACGCCGTCGCCATTCAACCCGCTGACCCCGATCGCCCGCGACTACGTCCGTCACATGAAACAGTTCCGCGACGAGCCGGTGTCGTATGCCTCGCTGGAAGGCTACATTGCCGCCCGGGTGCTGGTGGAAGGCTTGCGCAACGCCCGCCCCGGCCAGCCCGGCCCGCTGTTTGCCGGCCTGCATAGCCTCGATCTGGGCGGCTACAGCCTCAACCTCGATCCCGGCAACGGCCCGGCGTCGCGCTTTGTCGATCTGCTGGTGTTTTCCGGGCAGGGCCGGCTGTTGAACTGAGCCGGCTCAGCCCAGCACGCCATCATGTCGCCGGGCCAGGCTGCGCAGGCTGGTTTCGGCTGCAGTCAGCGTCGCCGGGCTGGGCGCCGGACCGACCTGCACCACCACCAGCCAGGCAAAACGGCTGTCGTCGCCGTCAAACGGCAACAGCTCGGCCGGATAATCAAACGGCGCACAATCATGCATGAACGCCTCCGCTTCATCCGGCTCGGCAAACAGGAAAGTGAATTCGACAAACGCAGACATGGCACCAGCCTCCCTTCGTAGCAAAAGGCGCCATGTTAGCCTGCCCGCCCGGCGAAGGGGAGGCGGATCACCCCCGCCGGCCTGCGCCCGTCGCCCAAGCCCGACAGACGGCCGGGATAATGCGATAATCGCCGATTATCCTGGGCGGCTTTCCCGATGAGTATTCAATGGTTTCCCGGCCACATGGCCTCGGCGCGCAAACAGGCGGCCAAGACCATGGCCCATATCGACGTAGTGATCGAAGTGCTGGATGCGCGCATTCCCGCTGCCAGCCGCAATCCGATGATCGACGAGCTGCGCACCTTCCGCCAGCGTCCCTGCCTTAAATTGCTGAACAAGGCCGACGCTGCCGACCCGGCCGCCACCGCGCAATGGCTGGCGCATTTCAACGCCCAGCCAGGCGTATCGGCCGTGGCACTGTCGTGCCTCAAGCCCGGCGACGTGGCCAAAATCCCCGCCCTGGCGCAAAAGCTGGCGCCGCACCGCTGCGATGAAATCAAACCGCTGCGGCTGATGATCATGGGCATTCCCAACGTCGGCAAATCGACGTTGATGAACGCACTGGTAAAGCGTCGCGTGGCCAATGTCGGCGACCAGCCCGCAGTGACCAAGAGCGAACAGCGGATCGACATCAGCCCGCGGTTGACCATTTACGACACCCCCGGCCTGCTGTGGCCGAAGATCGACCACCCGTCCGACGGCCTGATGCTGGCCGCCAGCCACGCGGTCGGCACCAACGCCGTGATCGAGGAAGAAGTCGCCACGTTTCTGGCTGACCTGCTGCTGCAGCGCTACCCGGACGCCCTGGCGCAGCGCTACAAGCTGAACATCGACGGCATGGATGGTGTCGGCGTGATCGAAGCGATCGCCGTCAAGCGCGCCTGCCGCAAAAAGGGCGGCGAGCTCGACCTGGAGAAATCGTCGCTGGTGCTGCTCACCGACTACCGCAGCGGCGCGCTGGGCCGCATCAGCCTGGAAACCCCCGCCACCCGCCAAGCGATGCTGGCCGAAGCCGCCCGCCAGCAAGCCGCCACGCAGGCCGCCACCACCGCACCGGAGCCCCCACCCGCCGACCCGGCCTGATCCTGCCGCCCCACGTTTGCCCGTCGGGGCGGCTGCCAGGCCTGAATCTCGTCTTGAAATGATAATAATTCTCATTTAGTATGTGTTCATCAGGCGGATCACCACGCCAGAAACCCAGAGGAGAATGCCCGGATGGAATATTGTCACCAAGTCGCGCTGCGTCAGGCATGGGCCGCGCTGCGTCATCCTTCCCATGCCGACTGGCTGCTGCATGCCTGTGGTTGGCGGCGCATCGACGCCCTGGCTGCGCTGGCGCCGCACTACGCTGAGCCGCTGGACGCTGCCGAAGTGCTCAGCCTGCTCGACGCGGCGCTGCAAGGTGGCCAGCCGCTGGCGCTGGATGTCGATCAGGCGGGCGAGCGCCAGCATTACCACGGCAGCGTTGAACGGCTGTCGGTCAGCGATGGCCAGTGGGTATTCCGGCTGGGGCGACACTGGCTGCACCTGGCCGAAGCGCAGATCGACAGCGCCTGGATCGTGCACACTCCCGCCCGGCATGCGCTGGCCAGCTCGGTCGAGCTGTTTGATTCACGTGGCCGGCCGCTGCTCACCCTGCGTGATGCCCACGAGCCAGGCCAGCGTGATGCCTGCCACTGGCGCCTGCAACTGGCCGCGTTGGCGCGTACCCCACTGGCAGCGTAGGAGAGCGGCATGTGCGATCAGGATGCCAAAGCGCCGCTGGCGGCCTTGTTCAACCTTACCCGCCTGCCGGCCGAAGTGATCCTGCCCGGCTCACGCCGCCGCCGGTTGTGGGAGCTGCCCAAATCGGCCCATTGCCCGGTCATCGGGGTCTGCCTGCCGCTGGGGCTGCTGCGCCGGCTGGTCAACAAGGCGCTCAAGGGGCAGGCCCAGGCTGACGACTACGCACTGCATGTCGGTGCGGTCAGCGAATGCGCCAGCCGCAGCCCTTTGTCCGAGTTGCTGCAGCGCGAGCTGGAACAACGTTACGCCGGCACGATCCAGCGCTTTCGCACCGCCCGCAGCCAGACGGCCGTCGCCGCGCTGTGGGCCGATGCCGTCGCCGCCGGCGATGTCTGTGGTGCGCTGTGGGCCAGCCTCACCCATCCGCGCTGCGATGTGCCACTGCAGGAGGCCATCTGCCGCGACATGCACATGCTGCAGCATCAGGCCGGCGCTGCGGTGCGGGTCGATCTGCAGCGGTTTCAGCAATTGCAGGATGAAAACCTGGCACTTGGCCGCGAACTGGCCGACGTGCAACAGCGCATTACCCGGCTGCTGCAGGACAAACAGGCCGAGCTCGACCAGCTCACCGCCGCGCTGATGCAAGCCCGCGCCGACGCCATCGGCAAGGATACCCGCATCGCAGCGCTGGCCGTCGAACTGCAGCAACTGCACGCCCGAATCCCCGGCCTGCACAAACGCAATGAACTGGCACAGCGGCTGGAGCAGATGGTCGAACGCAACCGCGAGCTGGAACGGCGCAACACCGCGCTGGCGCAGCAACGGGACCGGCTGGCCGCCTCCGAAGCGCCACCCGCCGCCGACCCCGTGGCGGCCACTCCCGCCGTCATCGACCCCGCGCCGCCAGCGATTGCGCTGCAACAGCAACAGGTGCTGTGCGTTGGTGGCCGCAACGGCAACGTGTGCTCGTACCGCGAGCTGATCGAACGCAGTGGCGGGCATTTCCTGCATCACGACGGCGGGCAGGAAGCCAGCATCAACCTGCTCGACGCCAGCCTCGCCGCTGCCGACCTGGTCATCTGCCAGACCGGCTGCATCAGCCACAACGCCTACTGGCGGGTAAAAGACTACTGCAAGCGCACCGGCAAACCGTGCGTATTCATCGACAACCCCAGCATCTCCAGCCTCGCCCGCGGCCTGGCCGCCTGCCGGGTTTGACGCCGCTCCCGGGCCCCGGCCGGAGCAACGGCCGGCACGGGAAAACGTCGCGCACTGGGCTGCAGACCAATACCAGAGCGGCTTGTTGCCGGCCTGTAGGGCGCTTTGCTATTGCCCTGCGCGGAAAGGCCGTTGGCATAAACATCATAAGTTAGTTCATGCGATCCGGATTGTGTTTTGTTACTCTCCAGACACAGCCCTGTTTGGCGAATGTGCTTGAGCGACTTGGATTTCCGGTGCCAAGGCCATTAAAAAATGCAGAAAAAAGTTAACGAGGAGAGTGTAGATATGGCACGAAAAGCCAATTATCTGCTCGCGGCCATGCTGTTGTTGGCTGAGAGTGGAATGGTCATTGCCGGTAATACCGGAGTGCAGTTTGCGACGGGTACGTCGGTGGGCAAACTTCCTGGCAGTCCGCTCACCGAGGTCTCGGGTTGTGCAGCCGGCCGAGTCAATGATGGCGTATTCTGGCTCAACAACGATTCGGGCGACAGCGCACGTATTCATGCCATTAACCGTAACGGTTCCTATCGCGGTGCCTTTAACCTGTCCGGCGCATCCGCAGCCGATTATGAAGATATCGCGATTGGCCCTGGCCCCGTCGGCGGCAAGAGCTACATCTATGTGGGCGACATTGGCGACAATGGCGCTGCACGATCGACCAAGCAGGTTTATCGCGTGGCTGAGCCGGCCATCGGTTCGTCGAGCGCCGGCGCTACACTCTCCGGCGTAGAGAAATTCACCTTCGTATATCCGGATGGCAAGCGCGATGCCGAAACGCTGATGGTCGATCCGCGTAACGGAGATGTTTACGTGGTGGCCAAGCGTGAGGCTGCCTCGACCGGCAATCAGGTTTATCGTTTCAAGGCGCCGCTGGTAAGCGGCAAGTCCTATACCGGCGAAGTGGTGGCCCGTGTCCATATCGAATGGTTGACCGGTGGCGATATCTCGGCCGACGGCAGCCGGATTCTGATCAAGAACGGCAATCAGAACTACCTGTGGCTGCGTGGCGACAACGAAAGTGTCGGCGCGGCGCTGTTACGCAATCCGATCAAGGTGCCCACCGTCAGCGAGGCACAAGGTGAAGCCATTTGTTGGGACAAGACCGGCACCGATTACTACACCATTTCCGAGGGCGGCAGCGCAGCGGTCAATTATTTCAAGAGCCTGGACAGCACAGGTGGCGGTGATACCGGCGGTGGCACCGGCGGAACCACAGATACGCCGACCGGCACCAACAGCCTGCAGGTTAACAAGCAGCTGACGCTGAACCAGTATGTCGCTTCGACCAATGGCAGCTACCGTTTTTACCTGCAGGGCGACGGCAACATGGTGGTCCGCAATATGCTGAACAACGATGCGGTCTGGGCTTCTGCGACCAATGGCAAGGGCGGCTCACGCCTGGTGTTGCAGGGCGACAGCAATCTGGTTCTCTACACTTCGGATAACAGGCCGGTATGGGCCAGCAACACCGTTGGCAAGGGCGCGGCTTATCTGATCATGCGCAATGACGGCAACCTGGTCCTGGCAACCTCGTCCGGCACCGTCGTCTGGCAAACCGGCACCGGTGACGGCTCGGGTTCGGGCGGAGGTACCGGCGGGGGAACGGGGGGCGGCACTGGCGCCTTGGCAAAGGTGGCCTTTGTCGGCGATACCGGTTATGGCAGCAGCTTCCAGAGCGTATTGAACCTGATCAAGGCAGAGGGCGCCGAACTGACCATTCTGGTTGGCGATACCTCGTACTCCAGCAGTGGCGATTCGACCTGGGATTCCAAGGTGCGCAGCACGCTCGGCTCCAGCGATCCGGTGTTGCTGACTCTGGGTAACCATGACGTAGCCGACAGTAATCTGAATAACGTGCTGAATCTGGCCAAGGCCCGGCTTGCCAATCAGTCGGCAGTAAAGTGCTCCGGCAATTACGGCCATCAGATGACCTGTAACTACAAGGGCATTTACTTCGTGATGCCTTCAGTTGGGACCACTGGTGGTATTTCCGACAACGCGACCTATATCGCCAACAGCCTGAACAGCGTGCCGGCAGACGCCTGGCGTGTGTGTGCCTGGCATAAGAATCAGCGCGACATGCAAGTGGGGGATAAATCGGACGAGGTGGGTTGGGATGCGTATGAAAACTGCCGCAAGAAAGGCGCCATCATTGCGACTGGCCACGAGCATTCGTATTCGAGAACACACCTGCTCAGCAGCATGACCAACAAAACCATTGCCAGCACGGCATCCGACTTTACCGTGGCAGACGGCAAGACTTTTGCTTTTGTGTCTGGCCTGGGGGGCATCGGCATCCGTGACCAGAACCGCGGTGGCAACTGGTGGGCGAAGATTTATACCTCGACGCAGGGCGCAACCTACGGCGCCATGTTTGCCACCTTCTACGCCGATCGCGCGGAGTTCTACTTCAAGAACATCAACGGTCAGATCATCGACAAATTCACTGTACGGAAAGGTTATTGATATGAAAACCATCGCAATGGCTTTACTGGTGCTTTTCAGTCAGCAACTGTATGCAGCGGGCTGCACCGCAACCATCGTGAAGGGCAGCCATACCGCGCTGAACGAGCTGGAGGCCAGAAGCGGCGCTGAAGAAGACACAGCTGACATTTGCCCGTCCGGCAAGGTCACGCCCATTCACCTGAAATGTGAAAAAGTCGACGCGAGCCGCGGCGTGATGGGCAAGCCGGCAGTGCAATGCGTTCAGGAGGTTTCCTGCACGATCTGCGACGATGACCTGACCCGGAAATATGAAGCCGAATCAGGAAGATAACACTCCGCACTGGGCGAGCTTGCTGCGGGGAGCGCTGGCGGCTGCATTGCTGCTAAGCGGCCCCGCCCATGCGGAAACAGCAGGCCCGGGAAACCAGGCCTGCTGTTCTCGTTTGAACGTGGCCGGCGCCTCCGGTGAATCGCGACCCGTGTCGAAACCCGAGCAGAAGATCACCCGGCGATATGCCTGCGATCTGCGAGGCGGGTTCAGCCAGTGCCGGCAATATACGTTTGAGCTGGGTGCCAGCGAAAATATTGCGCGCATGGAGGCGGGCTGTACTTCCATGGGAGGTGTATTCGGCGAGTTGCGCTGCCCCATTCGCCGCGTTTCCGGCGTGTGCCGGGATATCGTGCTGGATTATCGCAAGCCCGATATCGCCTATGACAACTACTATTACCAGGATGCCTCCGGGCGCTGGACACCAAGCGCCATTCAGCGCACGTGTACTGCGCTTGAGGGGGAATATTCGAAGCAGTAACCAACAGGTAAACGGAATCACGTCGCAATGACTCGCATGTTTTCCCGGTTTTCCGCCTTCTGCCGTTGCCTGCTTGCCACGGCCACGGTGCTGTTTGGCGTTGCCGGCATGGCAGTAGCCGAGGAGCAGAGTGCCGAATACCGGTTATTGCTCGCCACGGTCAACGAACGGCTCGTGCCGGCACATCAGCGCCTGTACGATCAGAGCAAGTTGCTCAATTCGGCGGCAAAAGGCTTCTGCGAAAAGCCGGGCAATGCGTCCCTGAAGGCCACGCGCGAATCCTGGCTGCAGGCAATGCTCGCCTGGCAGGCGCTGTCCATGATCGATTTCGGGCCGGTGGAAACCACCAACGCGCGCTTTCTGTTCCAGTTCTGGCCCGATCCGTTGAATCTGGTCGAAAGAAAGCTGGCCACGCGCATCGCCGGCAAAAACCCGGATATCAGCTCCGAACGATTGGCGCAGGCCAGCGTTGCCGTTCAGGGCCTGTCAGCGATGGAATATCTGCTGTTCGACGAGGCGATTGCCAAGGTTCGGCGTTATGCCGGGCACAAACATCTGTGCCGGATCCTGACGGCCACCGCCGCCAATCTGGAGGCCAACGCCGGGCAGCTGAACCGCTTGTGGGCAGATTTTGGCAAACGTTATGTCAGCCCTGAGCTGGAGAAGTCTCATCCCGGCTATTTCGTCACCAACGTGGAAAAGCTGTTCAGCAGCCTGATCACCTCGCTGGAAACGATCAAGAACCGGAAACTGGGGGCGGCGCTGGGCATCGCGCCGGTATTGCCGTCAGCAATCCCCGGCGAGGAAACATCGCCAGCGGCCAAATCGCGAGCCGCCAACGCTTTCCTGCTGGAGGGCTGGCGCAGCCGGACCTCGCTCAGGCAGATCAGGGCCAATCTGCAATCCGGTTTGGGGCTGTACGAAATGCCGCACGGATTCGGCTGGTACATGACACAGCAATCGCCGGAATCGGGCGCGCTGGATCGGCAGATCAGGGCCGATTATGCCGCAGCCATCGCACAGATCGACGCTTTGGACCACTCCGCTTTCGAGCTGCTGCAGCGTAACCAGCCGGAAGCGCTGATGCGTCTGCACGATACCGTTGGCCGGCTTTCGCAGCGTTTGCAGCTGGATTACGCGAAAGCAGCACAACTCGATTACACGTTCAACGCGAGAGATGGCGATTAAACGCAGGCAATTCCTGCAGCAGTCGGCCGCGCTGCTTGCAGCCCCCTTGCTGGGCACCGGAACCGCTTCGGCGGCAGCGAATCGCGCCTTGTTTCTGAGCGCTTTTTCCGACCGGCAAGATCAGCATTTTGTCGCAGTACTGGATGACGCCGGTGTGCTCCTGCAACGGTTCAAGGCGCCGTCGCGTGGCCATTCCGCCTGCCTGTCGCGGGATGGCCGGTACGCGGTGTTTTTCGCGCGCCGCCCCGGTCGCTGGATGATGGCGGTGGATCTTGCCGCCGGTCAGATTCGTAGCACGGTAGCTGCGGTAAGCGGACGGCACTTTTTTGGCCATGGCGTGTGCAGCGCCGACGGCGACCTGCTGTATGCCACAGAAAACGACTATCAGAACAGGCGTGGGGTGATTGGCGTGTATGAGACCGGACAGCTCAGGCGCATCCGCGAAATCGGCAGCTTTGGTATCGAGCCACACGAGCTGGCGCTGTTGAGCGACGGCAACACGCTGGTGGTGGCCAATGGCGGCATCGAAACGCATCCGGATTTCGAACGGCGCAAGCTCAACCTGCCATCCATGGCGCCCAATCTGGCCTACATCGATGCTCGCTCCGGCAGGCTGCTGGAGCGCGTGGTGCCGCCGCATCATCAACTGAGCCTCAGACATCTGGCGTTGACGCCTGACGATACCGTGATTGTCGGCGCGCAGTATCAAGGTGCGGAAACCGATGATCATCCGCTGGTGTTTGCCCATAAAAAGGGCGGCAAACTGTTGCCTTTGACCGGTCAGCCGCTGGCATCGCAACGCAGCCTGACGCAGTACATTGCCAGCGTCACACAATGCTGCGACGGAAAGTTTGCGCTCACCTCGGCGCCGCGTGGCGGCAGGGTATCGCTCTGGGATGTCGGCCAGCAAAGCTGGATCAAGGATTTCAATCTGCCGGATATCGGTGGCATTGCTGCAGCGGCAGATGGAAAGTCGCTGCTGCTGACATCCGGCAACGGGGCCATATATTCAATGGCGATCGGTCAATGGGAGCCGGAGTTGCTGGCCCGGCGCGAGAACAGTCATTGGGATAACCACTTGAGTGCCGTCTCGCCGCCGGCGTGATGGTGACTTATCCTCCGGCCACAGTCGGCGGGCAGCTACCTGGCGGGCGTTTCCGGCTCCGCGTAATCGCCGTCCAGATTGTCGCAGGTCTGGCGGACGCGCTCCGGGGGCCAGCTGCCCGTCGCGTCCTGGTAATAGTGGTTGTCGTAATAGATGTCGCGTTTATGCTCGTCCCGGGCAATATCCATACACAGCCCGGCTCTGTCCTCGCCGGGGCAGCCGCCTTTGGCAAACACGCCCCCCATCGATTCACAGGCATTGTGCAGCCGGTCTTGTGTTGCGGTGTCGCTTTCCACCAGCGCATATTGCCGGCACTGGTTAAAGACTTGCCGCAGATCGCAGGAATAGGGCACCGCATTGCGCGCAGCCGCTTCGGCCTGCCGGATTTGCCGCTGCAACTGTCGTCCTTGCTTGATATAGGCGCAACAACCGGGGTAAATCATATTGGCGTTGGCGGCTTCAACCGGTGCCGGGAGTGGCAGCAGCAAAGCCGCCAGAGCCACTGCAAGCACGCCCGTGCACGGTTGAGTCAGACCTGTCTGCATCATCTATAGCGTCAGTATCACTGAATCAGGTGTTGTGGGGCGTGTCGCTTCATTCACCCGCCGGCGATTCCCATGCGACCGAACCCGATGGGGAAATCAGTGCGAGGCTGCCGTTATTCCGCAGGATCAGGTAGGACACCAGCTTGCCGTTCGTGCCCGTTGCCCACACCGGTCGCCCGGATGAGGTATACAACACCAGATTGCCATCGCCCTGCAAGGCCAGCCAGGTGCCGCCTTTGCCGTGCGTGTTGCTGGCCCAGACCACTCTGCCGCTGGCGCTGTAGGCCACCAGGTTGCCATCCCCCTGCAGATCGAAATGATAACTTCCGTTGGTCGAAACCAGTCTCTGGTTGCTCACCATTCTTGCGCCGGCCTGCAGGCTGTTGCTGCTGGTCGGGGTATCGGCGCCGGGCGTGCCGCCGCCAGAGGTATCGTCGACCGGATCGGCAGGCATGGTCGACACCAGCGGGCGCTGGCCTTTCAGCATCCTGCTGCTTTCACCCATCAGGCGCAGATACCAGTCGCTGGGCAGATTGAAGCCGTCCGCATCCAGGGTCAGGAGCTTGCCGGTGGTCGGAATCTGGCCGGCATTTTCGGCGATCTTGAACATGGCCGTGCCTTCGTCAACTTCGTCGAACATTGCCACGTAGATCATGTTCGATCCGGCGGCCATCGCGTTATAGGCCTGGCGCCAGAAGAAGCGGCCGCCATTGCGCGGAATCTGATTGAATGGCGAACTGCCTTTCTTCAGGTTCCACCAGGAGAAGCCGGGCCAGATCACCGGCATGTAGCTGACACCGCTGCCTTTGAGTGCCGCCAAATCGGGCGCGATTTTCGAAGCGCGCCAGTTGTCCGCGCCGCTTTCGTTGGCATAACGCCCAACCGTCCACGGGCTGATCACCGCCGCCTTGCGATAGGCGCTCTGCCATGAGGACGAATGGCTGCGCCAGTTCGGGTCAACCCCAAGCTTTACCGTGGCGCGGTATTGGGCCGGCGCGGTGGATTTGAACCAGGTCAGCAATTCGTTCAGCTGCGCGGCATTGCCCGGCCGGTCGCTGAAACCGTAGCCCCAGATCGACACCACCGGCAATCCGCCGTGGCGCAGGTAGCGGTTGCTCTGGGTGATTCTCAGATCGTCGACCAGATGTTTCCAGTCGTTCTTGATGTCGTTGGCCAGGGTAGTCGTATTGCCGCCGGAAATGTCATACATGTTGGCAAACACGCGGCCATATTTCTCCGACGCGGTGCGAATGTTCTGCAGCACCTTGTCGCGCACCGGGCGCATGTGAATCGCTTCTCCGATGAAACGCTGCACGAACACGCCGTCGATCTGGTAATCCTGCATCCATTTCACATGCCGATCAACGGTTGCGGCATTGTAGGCGCTGTACAAGCCGGCATTGCTGCCGTCGCGATACTTGAAATTGGTCGCCGTCAGCTCTGCCGGACCGTATTCGCGCAAATCCGGCCACATCTCGAAGGAGATGTTGGATGCGCTCGGCGTCTGCTGCGGCGCCCAATGCCGCCAGCCCGCGCCGCTGCCGTCACTGGCCGTCATGAACCAGCCTTGATAACCGGCCATGACCTTCTTATCCAGCGTGCTGGCATCAACGGTCAGGGCCGCGTTGGCCAGGCCGGTTGCTGAACCCAGCAGCACCGAAACCAGCACAAATTTCACCGTGTGGCGCATGTTTTTTCTTCCTCGTCATTGTTATTTAAGTGATGTTTGATTGTTGATCGCATCCGCAGTCGAAGCGGGGGCAGGATGCCGGATGGATTGTATCGAGCTGAAAATATCAGAACAAAATCCATTTGGCATGAACGAATCAATGATGTTTGTGGCGCAATGAATCGCGCCCGATTGAATCAACGATCTTTGGCCTGCAGGCCCATACCAGAGCGGCTTGTGGCCGGCCTGCAGAGCGCGTCGCCATGGGCTTGCAGGCAGGGGATGATGGGTCGCTTGTGCGGTTTGCCGAATGTGCCTGCCGCCTGCTTATCTATATGGTGTTTTTCGCTCAGGAATTCGTGAACATATGTTCATGATTCGTAGAATGTTTTTGCTAGCATCGGGATAGTCATTTAGCATATGCGTAGGGCTTTTACTCTAATCAATAACTAGAACGGCGAACATGCGTTACCGGCCCTCTGATTCGCCGTGCCTGTACCTTGAGGAGAATATTTCATGCGCTTTCCCAAAAAATCGCTGCCATTGATGGTCGCCACGCCAGTAGCCACGCTGCTGGCTTCCGGGGCGTTTGCCCTGACGCCAGTGACGCAGGTGGCATCGCTGTCTGCCGCGCAGTTTCAGTCGATGCTGTTGTCTACGCCGGCGGGGCAACAATTGTTGCAGATCGCCGGCGCCCCGAAATGCGGGGTGACCGTCATTCAGTATCCTTACCTGACACTGGGCGCCCGCAGGGAGCTGACCAACGCAACCGGTTCGCTGATGTTGCCCAACGGCAGCGACTGCACCGGGGCGCGTCCGACCCTGCTGTATGCCCACGGCACCGCGGTGGATCGCAACTACAACATGGCCGATCTGCGCAACAACTCTGAAGCCTCGATGATCGCGGCCATTTATGCGGCCCAGGGCTATATTGTGGTGGCGCCCAACTATGCCGGTTACGGGGAATCCAGGCTGCCTTATCACCCCTATCTGGTGGCGAAGCAGCAGTCTCAAGACATGCTCGATGGCTGGACCTGGGCCCGGATGGCAATGGGGATCAGCCAGTTTTCGTCCGCTTCGCGGGTGAGGGAAAACGGCAAGTTGTTCATCGCTGGCTATTCCCAGGGCGGGCATGTCGCGATGGCCACGCAACGCCTGTTTGGCCGCCTGGGAATTCCGGTTGCCGCAGCCGCACCCTCTTCCGGCCCATATGCCATGGCCGCGTTCGGTGATGCGATGTTCTACGGCAATGTAGATATTCCGGCGCCGCTGTTTGCCAATATGCTGGCCAATTCCTACCAGAAAGCCTACGGCATTTACGCGCACAGTTACGAGTTCTATGAGCCGCGTTACGCCGGCAGCGTTGAAGGGCTGCTGCCGAGCACGACCCCGATCAACAGTATCCTGCAGCAAGGCCTGCTGCCGCAGTTTGCCTTGTTCTCGTCCACCCCGCCGACCGCACCGGCCAGCCAGCCTGGCCTGCAGGGATTGCTGGACGCCATCACCCCGCCAGCCGGCAACCCGCTGGCCGCGCTGGGATTCGGCAGCGCCAACCTGGTCAGCAACGCGTACCGCCTGAACTACCTGCTGGATGCGGTCGCCCATCCTGACGGTGCCGTTCCCAGCGTCACCACCGGCCTGCCCGGTGCGCCGCAGCATCCGCTGCGCAAGGCGCTGAAGGACAATGATCTGCGCAACTGGAGCAACGGCCCGGCCCAGCCCACCTTGCTCTGCGGCGGCAATGCGGATCCCACGGTGTTTTTCATGAACACTCACTTGATGAAAGGCCGCTGGGCCTCTCTCCCTGCCGGCCGGGTCACGGCGCTGGATGTCGATAGCGCGGCGGCAGGCAGCACCGACCCGTTTGCTGCCGTGAAGCACGGGTTTGCCAGCGCCAAAACCGCCATTGCCGCTGCCGCGGTGGCCGCCGGCGCGACCGACGGCGGGCAGTCGGCAGTGGTAGGCCAGTATCACGGCCTGGCCGCACCGTTCTGCATGGCCGCCGCCCGCGGCTTCTTTCAGCAGGTGACCGGCAAGTAACTTGCGGCGGCGCAGCCGCATGGCCTGCCGATCGCAGGCAAGAGAGGCATCCGCCAGAGCAAACAGATCCCCGCCCAAGCCGACAAAACGCCGTATCGACACTCGATACGGCGTTTGTTTCCAACTGGAATGGAACCATCATTTCGCGTCGTTGCGCCTTGCTCTGTGCTACGAAAGCCGCATACTCTGCATCGTCCAGCTGCTGGATTAGGATCACCCAACCACGCCAACCACAATAGCTCGCAAAGTTGCCCCCTGGCTCTGAGCTTCCCTCGGTTTTTCGTCTGCCAAGGGCGCCGTTCTCACGCATCAACCGCTCAACCCGTTCCTTGCTGGCAGAGAATTCTCTCGCGCGCAGTTCGCGCATCATGCGCGGACTACCGTAAGCGCCTTTGAGCTCGGCATGAATGGCTCGGATCAGTGCCAGCATCTGGGCGTCGGTCAGGAGTCGCAACGCCGGGTGAGCACCGGCGCCTCTTGCCCGGCTTCGCGGATCCATCGATGCACGATGTTGTCGTGGATGTTGTGCAGCCGGGCAATGGCCGCGACGGAAGCGCCGGGACGATTGCACGCATCAACAACTTGCGCTTTGAATTCCGGGCTGTAACGACGACGGCGGCCAGGCGGGGTAAGTGTGATCGCGTTCATGTGTCCATCTGTTTTTAAGCAGACACGAAGCTTGAGATTTTACCCACCGGCTTTCAATGTGGGCGGGCTGGACGCTTACGGATCGGCTAGATTGATCTGCTGGAACATTATTTGGGAGCGGGCATGGATGAGGTGGGTTCGCCGCGGCACTGGCACATGATTGCGGTGGCGGCTGACAGGGGGGTGGATGCGGTGTCGCCGGTGTTCGATCAGCGTTTTGGCGTGCGGCGGCTGACCCTGCTCAGCCCCCAGCCATTGCTGCCGCGGGCGCGTGATCTGGCGGCGATTGTGCGCACTGCGGGCAGGGCGTGCGAGGTGGAGGGGCTGATTTCGGCCTGGCGGCCGCAGTCGTTGCTGAGCCAGTTGCAAGATGTGCTGGCACGGCGCCACGATGAACCGTGGCTGATCAATCTGTCCGGCGCCAATCCGGCGTTGGCGGCGCTGTTGTTCCGGTTGGCGGGTGAGCGGCAGATTCCAGTGTTCGTGATCGAGCCGGAGACCGACAAGGCGGTGTGGTTGATCCGGCCGGCAGGCGAGTCGGGGCGGGCAGACACGGTTGAGGTGGCCGACCAGATCGGGCTGCGGCAGTACTTTGCCTCGTGCGGCTATGAGTTGCTGAATGCGGTGTCGACGCTGAAGCAGCGCAATTTCCGCGCCGAGCGCTGCGCCCGGTTTCTGGCCGACCTGGCGCAGCATCACCCGCGCACCTTGCAGCATCTGAACCGGGCTGGCGCCGAGCTCGACCCGCAGTTGCGTTCGTTTTGCCGCTTTGATGCCGACGATCTGCAGACGCTGGGGTTTCTGGCCGATCTGGGGTTTCTGCGCTGGCATCATCGCGACCGGGTGCAGTTCACCAGCGGCGAGGCCCGCAATTTTCTCTGTGGCGGCTGGCTGGAGCGGCATGTGTTTGCGACAGTGGCCGAGCTGGCGCAGCGCTTGCCGGTACAGGATGCCGCGATGGGGCTGACGGTGCGCAGCCGGCAGTCGGCAGCGAGTGAGTTCGATGTGGCGTTTGTCGCTAACAATCACTTGTATCTGATCGAGTGCAAGGCGCGTGCGCCGCACCGTGGCAGCGGAGTGGGTATGGATGCGCTGTTCAAGCTGGGTAGCCTGGCCGATCAGCAGGGGCTGGCCAGCCAGGCGATGCTGGTAGCGCTGGCATCGCCGACGGCGGCCGAGGCGCAGCGGGCGCGCTCGCAGCGTATTGAACTGGTGGCCGGCCGCGGGCTGGCCGATCTGGCCGAGCGGCTGCAGTCGTGGATCAGCGGCGCACCTGCTGCGGTAACATGAGCGGCTGTTGAGCGGATGGGTGAGGGCGTGATGCGCTGGATCGGGGTGTGGGTGGTGCTGGCAGCAGGGCTGCTGGCAGGGTGCGGGCCGGACAAGAGCAGCCCGGTTTACCAGCGCAAGCAGGCGTTCAAGCAAATGCTGCGCCACAAGGAGGCCATGCTGGGCATGCTTAACGGCCGGCTGCCCTACGATGCCAAACGCTTTGCCGAGGAAATGCGCCAGTTGCAGGGCGTCTCGGACAAGCCGTGGCCGCTGTTCACCGAACTGGATTCCAGCCACGCCGGGCAGGATATCCTGCTGCAGCCGGCAGCGTTCCGGCAGGCGCAGCAACACTATCAACAGGCATTGGCCGCGCTGGCGGCGGTGCCGCCGGACGAGCAGGGCGAGGCGCTGCGGGTGCCGTTCAAGGCCATGGCGGCCAGCTGCCAGGCATGTCACGATCGCTTTCGCATTGAATGATCATCGGTCTGCAAGCCGCTTTCAGAGCGGCGCGCAGGCTGGCCACACGCCGCTCTGGTGGCGGCTTAGCGCCGGGGTCGATAGGCGCAGAAACCGGGGCGCGGGCCGATCTGGGGGTGGTTGCGGCAGGTGGCGGGTCGTTGGTCGTACACGGTGCAGCGGCGGCTGGCGGGGTCCAGATAGATGCAGTCGTCGTTGGCGCGCCGCGCCAGGGTGAAGAGGGTGTGCTTGAAATTGAAATGCGCCACGATGCCGGCTTTCTCCAGCCGGCGGGCAATCTGCTTGGGCGGTTCGCCCGCTTCGAATTCGTCCACCACTCCCAGCCGCACCAGATCGGGCAGCCTGACTTCCACCGGCATGGTGCAGCAACTGGCGTGGCAACTGTCGCACAGTCCCTTGCGGTATTTCAGCCAGGTTTCGGTGCGCGCCAGGTCGGAAAGGTGTTGAACGACAATCGGTTTCATTCCACGAGGCCAGGCAGGCAAAAGGGAGCGATTATACCCCGCAGCGGCTTGCGCCCGTGCCGGCTGCCGGCTACAACAAAACGATGTGTCCGATGATAACGTCGTATCAGGTATTCCTTCGCCGGCATTCGCTGGCCTACCCCGGTTTTCAGGAAAGATTCCATGCTGGACAGATTTGGCTTGCGGCTGAAACTCATTGTGTTGTCAGCGCTGGGAGCAGTGTCGCTGATCGTGACGCTGGTATTTGCCTCGATCGGCATCAACAGCGGCATTCACGGGGTAGACGAAATCGGCCACCAGCGTTTTCCGCTGGTGATCCAGTTGCAGCGGCTGCGCGAATTGCAGGTTGCGCTGCGCTCCAGCACTTACGAGGTGGCCTTGTGGGAAAACGACAACGAGGCGCAGGAGCGTTTTGCCCAGATCGCCAAGGACAAGCGCAACCACTGGCAGCAGGTAGCTCAGGTGTGGCAGGCCTACGAGGCGATTCCCAAAACGGCTCAGGAAGCCGCACTGTGGCAGAAATTCGTGCCCGAGTGGCACAAGTGGCGGCAGGTGGATGAAAAAATCATCGCCCTGATCGACCAGTTGGCCGCCAACCGCGATCCGGATCGGCAAAAGGCGTTTTACGACAGCTATTTCATGCTCGGTGGCGAGCAGGTGGGCTTGTTCCAGGAGGCCGAAGCGATGCTCGCCAACCTGTCGGCGCTCAACCAGCGCAACGTCGATGCGGTGACCGCCAGCGTGGAAGCCGACACCCGGCTGGCACGCGATGTCATGTACGGCGTGGCCGCGCTGGCGCTGACCTTGCCGCTGCTGCTGGCGTTCATCATCTCGCGCAACATCCTGCGCCAGATGGGGGGTGACCCGGCCCAGGCGCAGGAAATCGTCGGCCGGATTGCCGCGGGCAACCTGAGCACACCGATTCCGCTGCAGGCCGGTGACCGCAGCAGCTTGCTGGCGTCGATGGCGCACATGCAGGGCGAGCTGCGCTCGCTGATCGGCCAGGTGCTGGAGTACGCCCGCCAACTGTCGGGGGCTGTCGCGGCGGTGAGCAACGATGTGCAGCAAGTAATCGGCAATGGCGAGGCGCAGCGGCAGGCGGCGCGCGCCACTGCCACGGTGGTGGAGGGCATCAGCGAGCAATTGCAGCAGGTGGGCCGGGCAGCCGACAGCGCCCGCCAGCAGTCGCTCGAAGCGGGGGAACTGTCCGATGCGGGACAGCGGGTGATCGGCGAGGCGTGCCGCGACATGGGCGGCGGCGCTGACGCGGTGCGCCATTCGTCCGGGGTGATTGACGAATTGAGCACCTATTCGCAGCGGATTGCCGAGATCGTCAATGTGATCAAGGATATTGCCGACCAGACCAACTTGCTGGCGCTGAATGCGTCGATCGAGGCCGCTCGGGCCGGCGAGCAGGGGCGGGGATTTGCCGTGGTCGCCGACGAGGTGCGCAAGCTGTCGGAAAGCACTGCCCGGTCTACCGGCCAGATTTCCGGCGTAATCGACGCCGTGCAGCAAGGGCTGCGCAATGCGCTGGCTGACATGGCCACGGCCAGCCAGCGGGTGCAGCAGGGGGTCGAGCGAGTGAACGAAGCCACCGGCACCATGCAGCGGATTCACGATGGTGCCGGCGCGACCCGCGAGGCTGTCGATGGCATCGTGCGTGCGCTGGATGTCGAAAGCCAGTCGCTGCACGAGATCCAGACCCGGATGGGCAATATTCTCAACATGGTCAACAGCAGCGCTGAAACCGCCGGTGCGGTGGCGCTCTCGGCCGGCCGGATGGACGATCTGGCCAACTCCCTCACAGCGGCGGTCAGCCGCTTCAAGCTTTGATTGTCGAAGGAACCTTCTCGATGCAAGTCATTCGCAATGTCGTCCAACGGTGGCGGGCAGGCGCCTGCACCGTGGCCCTGATCGGGCTGGCCAACTGCTGCCAGGCTGAAATCGTCGTCGTTGCCGGGGCCGCCTCGCCCACTGCGGCGTTGAGCAAGGAGCAGGTTGCCGACGTATTTCTGGCCAAGAATCCGTCACTGGCGCCGCTCGATCTGCCCGACTCCAATCCCTTGCGCGATGAGTTTTACACCAAGGTCACCGGCAAATCGGCCGCGCAAGCCAAATCGGTGTGGGCGCGGCTGGCGTTCACTGGCAAGGCCAAGCCACCGAAAGAGGCGCCGGGCGCCGCCGAGCTGAAAAAAATGCTGGGCAGCACGCCCAACGCGATTGGCTATCTCAACAAATCCGAGCTGGACAGCAGTGTCAAAGTGCTGTTCACCGTGCAATAAACCGGAGTGAGCTTCATGATTCAAACGCCAAAACTGCTGCTGCTCGCACTGGCCTGTGCCCCTGCGAGCCACGCCGGCGAAGCGCTGCCCGTTGAGTTCTCAGGCTCGGGCTTTCTGACCCTGGCCGCTGGCAAGATCGTCGGCGGCGGAGACAAGCGCGATGTCAGCGGCTGGACCTGCCCGTGTTATGTGGCCGACTACGCCCAGGGCGGGATGTACGAAAACAAGGGCGTGACCATCCGGCCCGATTCCAAGCTGGGCCTGCAGGGCAAGGTGACGGCCTGGCAGGATTTCTCCGTGACCGGGCAGGCGGTGTTCCGCGGTGCGCGTGACGGCAAGCCGAATCTGGAATGGGTGTACGCCGCCTACGACATCAATGACAACCTGGCGCTGCAGGCCGGCCGCAAGCGTCTGCCGCTGCTGTTCTATTCTGAATCGCAGGATATCGGCGTTGCTTATCCGTGGGTGCATCTGCCTGGTCAGGTCTACGGCTGGGAAATCGTCAACTACAACGGCGCCAACCTGCTGTATCGCGGCCAGTTCGCCGGTTGGTCGGGCACGGCCAACGTGTTTGGCGGCAGCGAAACCAACCAGGGCAACGGCTACTGGACGGTGTACAACGGCAAGGATTCGGATACCGATTCGCGCTGGACCGGCATTGCCGGCGCCGAGCTGGTGCTCAGCCGCGACTGGTTCGAAGGCCGCATCGGCTATGTGCAAAGCAAGGTGCAGAACCGGCCGGTCAAGGTGGTCAACAATCTGGCGGCCGAAGGCGAGCCGAATCAATGGATGATCGACGATCCGCTGGACGACGATGGCAATCCGGCCAGCGTGTTTTCCGACAAGGTGCGGCAGAAAATCTGGGCGGGCTCGGCCAATGTCGATTACGGCAACTGGGTGCTGCGCGCCGAATACATCCACATCAACCGCCGTGCCGCCAACGAAACCGACATATCGCGGATGTTCGCCGCAGGCTACCGGATCGGCAAATGGCTGCCGCTGGTCACGTTGGCCGATTACCGCTACGGTTTGCCGCAAGGCTACGTCAATGGTGACGAGACCGTTGAAGCGCACCGGGTGGCCTCGCTCTCGCTGCGCTACGACCTCAACACCAACAGCGCGCTGAAGCTGCAATACGACCGCTGGCAGGACCGCAGCGACGAGAACTACCGCATCGCCCTGCCATACGGCGACTCGCGGCTGGTGTCGGTCAGCTACGATCTGGCCTTCTGAGTGGTGCGGCAGAGTCCTCCCGTCCGGGCCGCCCGATGCTGAAGTGGACCTTCGCCCAGCGCCAGTTGCTGCTGCTGTCGCTGGGGTCGGCTGGCTGGCTGGTGGCGGCGACCCTCACCGCCGGACTGCTCGACTTGCCGTTCAGCCTCAGCGGCTTCTGGTACGGCTTTGCCGTGACGATTTGCCTGTTGAACATCGCCGCTTACCTGTACAACGGCTGGCACCTGTATGTCTGCTGCATCCGCGAGCCGGCGCGCTGGCAGACCGACAACAGCGACTGGCGCAGCTGGCTTGCGGTGTCGGTCTGTCATGGCTCTGCCCTGACCCTGATTCACCTGCTACCGGCCCGCGAGGCCGAACTGGCGATGCTGGCACCGTTTGCGGTGATCGTCGCCCCGTTTCTCAACCGATTCACCCCCACCGTGGCGATTGTCACCATGCTGCTCAATACGGCTGGCGTGGCCTGGGCGGCACCCGAGATCAGCGGTGGCGAAGTGGTGCTGGTGCTGATCGTGCAACTGGCGCTGTGGCTGCTGGGGCTGGGCGGTATTCTGGAAATGCGCGACAAGCAGGAGCTGCAGGTCACTCTGGCACAGTTGCGCAGTACGCAGGAATTGCTGTCGGCCGTGGTGGCCGACAGTGAACGCCAGCGGATTGCCGGCGACCTGCACGACCGGATGGGGCATCATCTGGTGGCGCTCAACCTGCAGCTGCAACTGGCCGAACGCGGCGCCCTGCCGCCCAACCAGCCCCCACCGCTGACCCTGGCCAGAGAGTTGGTGGCCGAATTGTTTGTCGATGTGCGCGAAACCGTCTCCAGCCTGCGGGAGCAGGGCGAATTCGATTTCGGCATCGCCGTGCGCTCGCTGTTCGCCCGCATCAGTGCCTTGCGCTTCGAAGTCCGGGGCGAGCTGCCCGACCGGCTGGCCAGCTACCCGCTGGCCGATTGCCTGCTGCGTTGCATCCAGGAAGCAATCACCAACACCCTCAAGCACAGCGACGCCACGCTGATGACCCTCACATTTGCCGTGATCGATGGCGAATACCGGCTGACGCTGCACGACAACGGCCAGCAGCGGCGCGCCAGTGCCTGGTCGAGTGGCCACGGGCTGGCCGGCATGCAGCGTCGGGTGGACGAACTCAATGGCCAGGTCGATTGGCATGTCGCCCCGGATGGCTTCACCGTGGAAATCCGGGTGCCGCTGCCGGGCGGGTGACACGACGGTTGTCGGAATTTTTTACACTCGCGGCAGGCAATACGAGGCGGGTTTGCCAGGAGCGGCCTCTGGCGCGGTGTGGTGGATCGCGGCACAAAATATGCATGCCCGTAAGAGCATTTCTGTCTGGGAGATTCATCATGCGACCGCGTAGTGTTTCCCGTTGCCTTGCTGCCGGTGTTGCAGCCTTGCTGCTGCCGGCGACCGCTCAGGCCACCAGCATCAGCCTGCCCAACCCCACCTCGGAGCGGGTGCTGTATGGCGATTTTTACACCTATTCGCTGCCGATCCTGGCTTGGCAGTACAGCCTGCAGTTTGGCGGTGGCGTCGGGCCGGGTAACCCGTATTACGTCGATTCCACTCCCGGCAGCATCAAGGATGACGTGGTGATTGCGACTGGCGCCAACGGTGTGCCGGTCAATACCAACGTTGCCGGCATGAATGACGCCTACCAGACGCCCAATGGCAACGGTGGCCTGCCGTATTTCAGCACCGGCCAGGCCGGCCTGCACCCCACCGGCTCGGGTGGGCTGACGGGGGCGGCAGATCAGGCCAGCACCTGGAACGCCTCGCTGACTGCGCTGACCGGCTATCTGGGTAGTGGTGCCGGTAACGCGCTGAATTCGCTGGTGTTCATGTTCAACAACAACGAAATCAATTCCGGCAACGGCCTGCACCAGACCCTGCTGGTCTGGGCGCAGATGAGCCTGCGGGATATTGATGGCAACGCGCCGACCCAGTATTTCACCTTTACCAATCACTGCCCGGCCGGCAATGTGTGCATTTCGGGTGGGCTGCCCGGATCGAGTGGCGGTATCTACATCGGCCCGGACAAGGATCCCGCCCTGTATTCGGGATCGGCGCCAGACAACAGCTATCCGGCTGGCGCGGCAGGCAGCCAGCCGGCACTGTCCGATTTTGTCGTTTCCGGTGGCCAGGTGTGTTTTGACGGTGGCAGGGTACTGGTGGCCTGCAGCAGCCCGAGCGCCGTGACCACGCTCAACCACAATCTGGGCGCCAATCAGGCAGCGTATGCCGCGTATTCGCCCGAGCTGGATCAGGCGCTGAACAGTTGGTGGAATGGCGGCGCCGGGGGCGGTTCGGCCTACGATGTGCTCAGTGTCGACTTCCGCATGGGCTGCAATCCGGCCGTCACCAGTTGTACCAACGGCGAAATGATCGACAATGGCTACGAGCAGCTGTTCCTCGCCCGAGGGCTGGGCAGCCCCCGTCCGGCACCGCTGCCCGGCACGCTGGCACTGCTGGGAATCGGCATGCTGTCACTGACCTGGCTGGCCTGGTTGCGCCAGCGGGCCCGCTTGTAACCGTTACGGTGGAGAGGCGACAAACAGCCCACGCCAGTGCGTGGGCTTTTTGCTGGCAGCCAATCAGGCCGGGCGCACCCGCAACGTCAAGCCCTTGAGGAAATTGCGCAACACCTGATCGCCGCAGGGGCGGAAGTTCTTGTGGCCCGGTGCGCGGAACAGGGCGCTGATTTCCGGACGGGAAATGCGAAAGCCGGCTTGCTGGAACACCTCGACCAGATCGTCTTCTTTCAGCTCAAAGGCAATCCGCAGTTTTTTCAATGCCAGATTGTTGCTCATCCGGCTCACCACCTTGACTGCAGGCGATGGCTGGTCGGATGGCGGCTCGCGCTTGCCGCGCCGCGAGACGATCAGCCCGTCCAGCAGTGCATGCATGGTCAGGTCGTTCACCGCCAGATACTCCGGCTCGGTTTCGTTCAGCAGCCAGCGCTTGGCCTCGTCCAGCCTGGCCTGACCTTCGCCCTGCCGTATCAGTTCGACCAGCTGGTGATCGGGTAAATCGAGAGCGTAACGAAGGCTGCGCAGAATGTCGTTGTTGGTCATGGTTCGGGCCTGAAGAATGCGGGTGGGTGACGGTAGCCGGGAACGTGGTACAGGTCAACCGGCGCCGGTTTCGTGCCACGGGGCAACCCAGGTTGGCACAGGCTGGGAGCCGCTCTGGATGCGGCGTCCAGCCGGGCTGCGCGCCGCTCTGGTATTGGCTTTCAGGGCGAGTGCTGCAAAAAGCCGAAGCCGCATACTGCGGTGACGGTTTCGGCCGCCAGGCGTGCCGCCTCGACGCTGCTGCCAACGCCCAGCTCCTGCAACTGGCCATCGATCAGCAACAAGGCCAGCCCGTGCACTGCCGACCAGGCCGTCAGCGTGGTGGCCGCCGGTCCGCAAGGGGCCAGCAGACCGCGTTCGGCGCAGGCGGCGACATCGCGCTGCATGCTGGCAAATACCGCGCTGCAGGCCTGCTCCAGTGCGGGCAGGTCGCGCTTGTCCATCAATTCTGGATGGTTCATCGCCAGAAAATGCGCCTGATGGGCCACGGCAAACTCGACATAGGCCACGCCCTTTTGTTGCAGGCGAAGCACCGGATTGTCGTCCGGCAGGGCGTCCAGCCCGGCAAAGCGCTGGCTGAGCAGGGCAAACCCGGCTTCGGCCAGCGCGGCCAGCAGCGCCCGCTTGCTGGCAAAGTGACGAAACGGCGCCGCTGCGCTGACGCCCAGCGCCTTGGCCAGTTCGCGCAGGGTGAAACTGACTTCGCGGTGGTGGCCGATGTGTGCCAGCGCGGCCTCCAGCAAGGCATTGCGCAAGTCACCGTGGTGATAGGGGGAAAGGGACATGCTGCGCACTATAGTCCGCCGGCGACATGTAATCAATGATTACATTTGACTTGACACCCCTCCTGCTCCAGCCGATCATTGCCATGTAAACACTGATAACATGGAGGCAGGCATGCAGCAACCCACCCCCACCGGACCGTTCGACGCCATCATCATCGGCAGCGGCATCGGCTCGCTTACCACCGCCGTGCTGCTCGCCCGCGAGCAGGGCAAGCGCGTGCTGGTGCTGGAACAGCATTTCACCCTTGGCGGCCAGACCCACGCGTTCAAGCGCCGGGGCCGGTTCGAATTCGATGTCGGCATTCATTACCTGGGCGACATGGGCAAGGGCATGAGCCGGCGCCTGTTCGATGCCGTGACGGAAGGCCAGGTCGAATGGCAGCCGATGCCGGAAGAATTCGAGCGTTACGTCTACCCCGATTTCGAGTTTGCCGTGCCGTCGCACCCCCGCGAATACCAGCGCCGGCTGATCGAGCGCTTTCCGCTGGAGCGGGCCGCGATCAGTCAGTATTTCGACGATCTGCGCAGCGCCACCACCTGGTACGGGCTGGCCTTGTCCAATGATGCCCTGCCACCGCTGACCCGGCTGCCGGCTCGCTTTCTGGCGCGCACCGCCGGCCGGCTGGCCAACGTCACCCTTGGCAGCTACCTGGATCGCCATTTCCGCAGCCCTCAACTGAAAGCCCTGCTGGCCTCGCAATGGGGCGACTACGGCCTGCCGCCCGGCCAGGTGGCATTCGGCATGCATGCAATCGTGGAAACACACTACTGGCGCGGTGGCTGGTACCCGGTGGGCGGAGCCGGCAAAATCGCCGATGCCATGGTGGCGATCATCGAGCGCCACGGCGGCGTGGCCATGGCCTCGCGCACGGTGGATGAAATCCTGGTCGAGCGCGGCAGGGCGGTGGGGGTGCTGTGTCACCACACCATCAAGCCGCACCTGCCGCCTGAAACCTACCGGGCGCCGCTGATCGTGTCCGGCGCTGGCGCCGAGGTGACTTACCAGCACTTGCTGCCAGCCAGCGTCAATATTCCGTTCCGCGCCGAGCTGGCCGCCCAGTCCAACGGCATCAGCGCGGTGGCGGTGTATCTGGGGCTGAAAGAATCACCCGCCACGCTGGGGGTGGCCGGCGAAAACCACTGGGTCTACCAGGGCTACGATCACGATGCCGCCTTTGCGGCCGGTGGCACCGGCCACGGCTACTATCTGAGCTTCCCGTCACTGAAAAATCCACAGGCCAAGGGGCACACGGCCGATATCATCACCTTTGCCCCGTATGAGCTGTTCGAGTCCTGGGCTGGGGGGCAGTGGAAAAAACGCGGCGCTGACTACGAGGCCTTCAAGCGCCAGATTGCCGACCAGCTGATTGCTCAGGTTGACCAGCGTTTGCCGGGCTTTGCCGACCTGGTGGCGTATGTCGATGTCTCAACCCCGTTGTCGATGCAGCATTTCGTTGGCCACCGCCGGGGCGCGTTTTACGGCGTACCGGCCACCCCTGCGCGGCTGTTCCAGCCCTGGACGCGAGTGCAAAGCCCGGTGGCCAACCTGTATCTCACCGGTTGCGATGTCATGTCGGCGGGAGTGATGGGGGCGCTGAGCGGCGGCATCAAGGCCGCCGGCGTCATCGACGGGTCGTTCGGCTTTGTGCGGCTGATGCAAAAGCTGTTGCAGCAGCGCGGGCCGGCGCCTCAGGTGGCCGACTTGAGCAGGCCGGTGGTGTAGCTGACGATGCGGGCGCGGTGCTGTGCCAGGCCTGCGGTCAGGTGGCCTGGATACGGTACAGCGCCAAGTCGCCCAGCCAGTTGGGCAGCCAGTGCACCCGCTCGCCGCGGGTAACGATGGTGCGATCGATGATTTTCACCCCGTGACCGTGGCAGAAATCTTCAAAATCGTTGATGGTGAACAGATGGACGTTGGGTGTGTTGTGCCACTGGTAGGGCAGGGTTTTTGATACCGGCATCCGTCCGGCGAGAATTTGCCAGCGGTTGCGCCAGTAGCCGAAGTTGGGAAAGCTGACAATCGCCTGGCGGCCGACACGCAGCATTTCGTGGACGATTTTTTCGGTCTGGTGCACCGCCTGCAGCGTTTGCGACAGGATGACGTAGTCGAACGAATCAGATTCAAAGGTCGACAGTCCGCCTTCCAGATCGTTCTGGATCACGTTGATGCCATTCTGCACGCAGGCCAGCACGTTGGCGTCGCTGATCTCCACTCCGTAGCCGCGTGCAGCCTTGCTGTCGTGCAGCAGCTTCAGCAGTGTGCCGTCTGCGCAACCCAGGTCGAGCACACTGGCATCACGTTCGATCAGGTCGCTGATCAACTGGAAATCGTAGCGGATCGGGGGCGTCGACACGGCTTACTCCGTTGCGATATTGGCAATGTAGGTACGCATCAGTGCGTGGTACTGCGGGTCGGTCATCAGAAAAGCGTCGTGGCCGTGGGCAGATTCGATTTCGGCGTAGCTGACATCTTTTTTGGCATCCAGCAGTGCCTTGACAATCTCGCGCGAGCGCGCCGGAGAAAAGCGCCAGTCAGAGGTGAACGACACCACCAGGTACTTTGCCCGGGTCTGCTGCAGGGCGCGTGACAGCTTGCCGCCGTAATGGCGGGCCGGGTCGAAATAGTCGAGCGCCTTGGTCATCAGCAGATAGGTGTTTGCGTCAAACACGCCGGCAAAGCGGTCGCCCTGATAACGCAGGTAGGATTCGATTTCGAATTCGACATCGAAGCCGTATTTGTATTCGCCGGATTTCAGCAACCGGCCGAATTTCTCGCCCATGCCGTCGTCCGACAGATAAGTGATGTGGCCCAGCATGCGCGCCAGCCGCAGGCCACGTTTCGGCACCACGCCGTGCTCGTAATAGTTGCCACCGTGGAAGTCCGGGTCGGTGAGGATCGCCTGCCGCGCCACGTCGTTGAAGGCGATGTTCTGCGCTGTCAGTTTTGGCGCCGAGGCGATCACCAGGCAGTGGCGTACCCGTTCCGGAAAGCTGATGCTCCAGCGCAAGGCCTGCATGCCGCCCAGGCTGCCGCCAATCACTGCGGCCCATTGCTGGATGCCGAGCAGGTCAGCCAGCCGCGCCTGTGATTGCACCCAGTCGGAGACGAGAATCAGCGGAAAATCGGAGCCATAAGGCTTGCCGGTCGCCGGGTTGATGCTGGATGGCCCGGTCGAGCCGTGGCAGCCGCCGAGATTGTTGAGGCCGACGACAAAAAAGCGGTTGGTGTCGATCGGCTTGCCGGGGCCGATCATGTTGTCCCACCAGCCGGGCGTCTTGTCGTCCGCAGCGTGCCGGCCGGCAACGTGATGGTTGCCCGACAGTGCGTGGCAGATCAGGATGGCATTGCTACGGCTGGCATTCAGTGTGCCGTAGGTTTCATAAACCAGATCGTAAGCTGGCAGTACGGCGCCACTGCTCAATGGCAGCGGGGTGTCGAAATGGGCGGTCTGGGGCTGGACGATGCCTACGGATTGCGCGTCGCTCATTGGCTGGGTGGCTGGCGTGAGGGGGAATTCCTGATCGGGCGATTATAGCCCGATTCTGGCTGCCAGCCAGCATTCCGCCAGCCGGCGGGGTCTGGCTCAGTGGTCCTTCAGCGCGTAGATGCCGGCTGCGTTGCGCCAGTAACCCTTGTAATCCATGCCGCAACCAAAGACAAACCGGTCAGGCACATCCACGCCGACGAAGTCGGCTTTCAGCCCCGGCCGGGCTTTGCGGTCATGAATTTTGTTGACCAGGACGGCGGTCAGCACTTCAAATGCCCCCTGCTCGAAGCAGTAATCGACAATCGCCGCCAGCGTGGTGCCCACATCCAGGATGTCGTCGACAATCAGTACCGAGCGGCCACGCATGTCCTGGGTGGGGCGTACGCGCCAGTCGAGGAAATTGCCGTCCAGCTCGTGGCCGTAGCGGGTGGCGTGCAGATAGCCCAGTTGCAGCGGAAAATTCAGCTTGGTCAGCAGCCGGCCAGCCGCCACCAATCCGCCGTTCATCACTGCGTACAGCAGCGGGTTGGCGCGCCCCAGGCGGGCGGTAATGGCTTCAGCCATATTGTCCAGCGCACATTCGATCTGATCGGGTGGGCAGAGCAGATCGGCTTCGGCATACGCCAGGCGGATTTCTTCAAGATTGACGGACATGGGGGTAAACGTTCAATGTTCAGGGCTTGGCAAGTGTTCTAGGCTTTGTTGGCATCGGTTTGACCGATCGGCGAAACCTGTGTCAACAGAGCCTAGCAAATGAATATGCATAATCCAAATTCTTCGGAGGCCGACCATGGCCGTTTATGAACTGCGGCACCCGCTGATCCGGCACAAGATCGGCCTGTTGCGTGCGACCAATACCGGCACCCGGCAATGTCGTGAACTGGTGGCCGAAATTGCCCGCCTGCTGACTTACGAAGCCACTCGCGATCTGCCGCTGGAGCCGGCCACCGTCGACGCCTGGTGTGGCCAGGTCGAAGTCGAGCAATTGCGCGGCCGCAAGCTCACGGTGGCCCCCATCCTGCGCGCCGGCCTGGGGATGCTGCCCGGCGTGCTGGATGTGATCCCGTGCGCCAAGATCAGCGTAATCGGCATGAGCCGCAACGAGGCTACGCTGGAGCCACGGCTGTATGTGTCGAAACTGGTGCCGCACATCGAGCAGCGGCGCGCCTTGCTGGTTGACCCGATGCTGGCCACCGGCGGCTCGCTGTTTGCGGCGATCCGGCTGCTGAAGCAGGCTGGCTGTCAGCATATCCGTGCCATGGTACTGGTGGCCGCGCCGGATGCGATTGCGCGACTCGAGCAGCAATACCCGGATGTGGATGTGTACGCCGCCGTGATCGACAGTCATCTGGACGCCAACGGCTTCATCATTCCGGGGCTGGGCGATGCCGGTGATCGCGTGATGGGCACCGTCGAATGAGTTGCCGGATCACCGGTTTGCCGGCTGACCTGACTGTGGTAAAGTCCGCCCCGTCTTAGGGGAGTAGCCGTTCTGCGCCATTGACAAACAATGGGATGACGGAAGCCTCTGTCAACACACTTGCCCGCCCGGGCATGGCAGAGGCAATGGCGGTGCCGCAAGGTGCTGCTGTCTGGCAAGACTTGAGACTCGCACATGTCGGCTTGGGGCCGTGGCATGGCGAGTCTGAGTCCATGTCACGGCCCCGAGGAAAATCATGGAAGCCTTTCTCGTCTCTACCGGTATCGTCGCCCTGGCAGAAATCGGCGACAAAACCCAACTGCTGTCACTGATGCTGGCGGCCCGTTATCGCCAACCGGCGCCGATCATTGCCGGCATCTTTGTCGCAACCATCGTCAATCACCTGCTGGCCGGCGCACTGGGGGCGTTGATCACTCACTGGCTTGGCCCGGACGTGATGCGCTGGGTGCTCGGCGTCTCGTTCCTCGCCATGGCCGGGTGGATTCTGGTTCCCGACAAGATCGACGAGGACGAAGTCGGCAGCGCGGGCCGGCTGGGGGTGTTTGCCACCACGGTGATCGCATTTTTTCTTGCCGAGATGGGCGACAAGACCCAGATTGCCACCGTGGCGCTGGCCGCCAAATACAATAGCGTGCTGCTGGTTTCGCTGGGCACGACATTCGGCATGATGCTGGCCAATGTGCCGGCGGTCTTGCTGGGCGAAGTCGCAGCGAAGAAGCTTCCGCTGCGAGTGGTGCATGGCATCGCAGCACTCATTTTTGCCGTGATCGGCGTGCTGGTGCTGACGCAGGCGGTGGGGTGAGCGCGCTACTGGCCGATATCTCGCTGTGGCAACTGGCATTTGCCTGCGCCATGGCGCTGCTGGCTGGCCTGATCGATGCGATGGTCGGTGGCGGTGGCATGATCCAGGTGCCGGCGCTGTTTAACGCCTTGCCCGGCACGCCGCCGGCAACGATCTTCGGCACCAACAAGTTCAGCGCAATTGCCGGTACCGCTGCGGCGACCCTGCGCTACGCCCGCAGCATCCGCATCGACTGGCAGATTGCCGCCCCGGCATCGTTGACCGCACTGCTGTTTGCCTTTCTGGGCGCCCGCATGGTGGCGTGGCTGCCCGTAGCACTGGCCAGGCCGCTGGTGCTGGTGCTGCTGGTGTTGATGGCGCTGTACACCCTGTGGCAGAAGCAACTGGGCGCCGAGCACACCCCTCTGGCCGACTTCGGGCAGATTCGCCGGCGTGCCTTGCTGATGGGCGCGGCAATCGGCTTTTACGATGGTTTCTTCGGCCCCGGCACCGGCAGCTTTCTGCTGTTTGCCTGCGTACGCTGGTTCGGCTGCGATTTCCTGCGCGCATCGGCCATTGCCAAGGTGGTGAATCTGGCCACCAATCTGGCGGCGCTGGCGTATTTCATCCCCTCGGGCAATGTGTTGTATCTGCTGGCGTTGCCAATGGCATTGTGCAACATCACTGGTGCGCGAATCGGTAGCCGGCTGGCGGTGCGGGGAGGTGCCAGCCTGGTGCGGCGCCTATTCCTGGTGCTGGTATGGCTACTGATTGGCAGGCTGTTTTACGACATGGTATTGGCTTGAGTCAGCCGACTGCTCTGGCTTTTATTGCGACTGGGGCGTAACCGGACTCTTGTTTTCAGCTGCGGCCGCAACGCGGCTGCTGGCGATGGCGTGTTTCACAAACCGCTTGCTGGCTTCGAGGATGTTTTGTTGCGTGGCAGTATCCGGTATCGCCCTTACCATTTGTACCGTGCCGATCAACTGACTGATCAGCGCCCAGGCCAGCTCCTGGCTGCCGAGCCGCTGCGCCAGGGTGTCGAGCCCCTTGCGCATTTCCTGTGCGAAAACGCTTTTGGTCGTGTCGTTCGCACGGCCGATTTCAGCTAGCAGTGCCGGCAACACACACCCGGCCTCCGGGTGCTGGATGTGCCACTTGCTCAGGTAGTGGTTCAGGGTGTGATCGATCCACTCGTCGATATCCTGATCCGGGTTGTTTTGCCACCTTTGGCAACTGGCCTGCACTTCGCTTTCGATCAGCGCAGTGAAAAGTTCGCTCTTGGATGAAAAATGGCCGTAAAACGCACCGCTAGTCACACCGGCCACTTGCATCAGCGCATCCACCCCGGTTGCGGCAAAGCCGTTCCGTTTGGCAAGGCCGCCGCTGGCCTTAAGCAATTCCTTGCGTTTTTCTTCCTTGTGGCCTGGTTTGTAGCGCATCAAACCCTCCTGCTGTCGAAATTATTCCTGCGTTGCGATTTTAGCATAACGATCGTTCCTTAACTGTTCCGAATCCTTGCCTGGCAGCCGGATTTCGTTGCCGAGCTTTGCTGAATGGGGGCTCGGGTCATTTTCCAGTTACTGATGGCAATGCTTGACAGGTGTGGCGATTTTAAAATAACGTTCGTTACGGAAACGATCGTTATTTAATTGGCGGAGATGAAAAATGACTACCCACCATACTGCCTGCATGCTTTGTTCCAGGAGCTGTGGCATCACCATCGATGTGGTAGGCAATCAGTTTGGTAAAATTCGCGGCGATGACTCTTGCCCGAGCAGCAAGGGCTACATCTGTCAGAAAGCGGCGCGGCTGACGCATTATCAGAGCCATCCGGACCGGTTGGCCCGGCCGCTGAAAAAAATGCCCGATGGCCAGTTTGTCGCCGTTTCCTGGGATCAGGCCTTGGGTGAAATTGCCGCAAAACTCCGGCAGATCAAGGCTGAACATGGTGGCAAGGCGTTTGCCATGTATGGCGGCGGCGGGCAGGGCAATCATCTGGGCGGCGCCTATAGCGGCCAGCTGTTGACAGCCATGGGCAGCCGTTATCGCTACAGCGCGCTGGCGCAGGAAAAAACCGGTGATTTCTGGGTCAACGGCAAGTTGTTTGGCCGGCAGACCTGCCATACCACCGAAGATGTCGAACATGCCGATTACCTGCTGGTGATCGGTGCCAACCCGTATCAGGCACACGGTATTCCCAATGCACGTGATACGCTCAAACACATCAAGAACGACCCGCAGCGGACGCTGGTGGTGGTCGATCCGCGCCGAACCGAAACCGCGAAAATGGCCGACATTCACCTGCAGCTGCGTCCGGGCACCGATGCCTGGCTGATGGCGGCAATGCTCGGCATCATCGTGCGTGAGGGCCTGCACGATGAGGATTTCCTGCGCGAACATTGCCACGGCTTTGACGAGCTGAGGGCCCGATTGCTGGATGTGCCGGTTGAGGAATATGTCGCACGCACCGATGTGCCGCTGGCCGACGTCTACAAGGTGGCGCGCGGATATGCTACGGCCGCGCGGGCATGTCTGCGGATCGATCTGGGCATTCAGCAGACTTTCAACAGCACGCTGAATTCCTATCTGGAAAAGCTGTTGTTCCTGGTTACCGGCAATTTTGGCAAGCCAGGCGGTAACAATCTGCATACTTTCCTGATTCCGCTATTGTCGCATCAGGACGAAAACAAGCCGTCTACGGTGCGCACGGTGCAGAACGATATGTTTCCGATTGCCGGCGTTTATCCGCCGAACATCCTGCCGAGCGAAATCGACAATTCGCATCCGGAGCGGGTTCGTGTCCTGTGGGTGGACAGCGGCAACCCGGTCAACACCATTGCCGATACGACACGCTTGCTCGATGCCTTCAAGCAGCTGGACTTGCTGGTGGTGGTCGATGTGGCGATGACCGAAACCGCCCGTCATGCCGACTATATCTTGCCGGCCCGTTCACAGTTCGAAAAATACGAGGCGTCGGGGTTCAATCTGGAATTTCCGGAAAACTACTTCCATTTGCGTCACCCGATCGTCGAAACCAGCGGCGAAGCGTTGCCAGAGGCGGAAATCTATTCGCGGCTGCTGGAGCACATGGGCGTTGTGCCGAAACGTTTCCCGTTGCTGGAAGCCATTGCCCGCTACGAGCCGAAAGGCAGCAGGCTCAGGTTCTTTCTCGGTGCCTTGCTTGCCGCCTTCAAGCTGCGGCCGAAATGGCAATATTCCGGTCCGACCATTCTGTATCGCACCTTGGGCAAGGTGCTGGGCGATAAGGCCGCTGCCGCAGTATTGCTGCCGATGTGTCTGCAATATGCCGCCAAACACGCGGCAGCGGTGCAGCGTACCGGGCTGACGGGCGCAGGCCATACACTGGGGGTGGCGCTGTTTGATAAAGTTCTCGCCAACCCGCAGGGCGTCATACTCAGCCAGCATCAATTCGAAGATACCTGGTCGTTGCTTGCCACTGCGGACAAAAAAATCCGGCTGGCACCGCCGGAATTGCTCAAATTGCTGAGCGAGTTGCGTTATTTGAATCTCGATGACACCTGTGAACATTTTTCGATGGTACTTATGGCTGGCGAGCGCCGCAGTTACAACGCCAACCAGATTTACCGCGACCCGAAGTGGCGCAAACAGGACCCGCACGGTGCCTTGCGTATCCACCCGACCGATGCGGCGCGATATGGCCTGAGTGACGGCGGCCGTGCCGTGTGTGAATCGGAAACCGGTGCCATCGAAGTTGCGGTGGAGTTTGACGATAACACCCGCCCTGGCTTTGCCTCGCTCCCGCACGGCTACGGCATGAGCTTCGAGGGCAGTGAGCCGATCGGTCCGCAGCTCAATCGCCTGACGGCCAGTCGGCGTTGCGACCCGATTACCAAAACCCCGTTTCACAAATACGTTCCCGTCAATCTCAAACCGGTGATCTCATGAATAATTCAGCAAATTCAATCTACAACGTGGAAACCGTTACCAGCGTGCATCACTGGAATGACACACTGTTCAGTTTCCGCACCACGCGTAGTCCTGGCCTGCGTTTCATTACCGGCCAGTTTGTGATGATCGGGCTGGACATCGGCGGACGGCCGCTGATGCGCGCTTACAGCATCGCCAGCCCGTATTACGAGGATTATCTGGAGTTTTACAGCATCAAGGTACCCGACGGCCCGCTGACCTCACAGCTGCAGCATTTGCAGGTGGGCGATTCGCTGTATGTCGGCAAAAAACCGACCGGCACACTGATTCTCGACAACCTGCGCTGTGGCCGCAATCTCTACCTGCTCAGCTCGGGCACGGGCTTGGCGCCGTTCATGAGCACCATCCGCGATCCGGAATATTTCGAGAATTTCGACCGCATTGTGCTGATCCACGGCGTGCGCTACGTCAGCGAACTGGGTTATCGCGATTACATCAGCCGTGAGCTGGCGCAGCACGAGCATCTTGGCGACGTGATCAAGGAAAAGCTGATCTACGTACCCACCGTCACCCGCGAGCCGTTCGAGCGCCAGGGCCGCATCACCGATCTACTGGAACAGGGCGAACTGACGCGCTCGCTGGGCTTGCCCGACCTTAACCCCGAATTCGACCGGGTGATGATTTGCGGCAATCCCGGCTTGCTAACCGATCTGGTCGAGATACTGGAACGACGCGGCTTTGATTCCGGCTCGATGAACAGGCAGGGCTCGTATGTGATCGAGCGGGCTTTTGTCGAAAAATGATTCATCCCATTGCCAGCCCAGGCGTGGCGTTGTCGGCAGCGCCTCGTCGTGCAGAAGCACTACCTGCGGCTTGCCTTCGTGCCACGTTTGAACGGGTAATGGAATCACGGAAGGAAAAGTAAAATGACTTTTGTCGTAACCGACGCGTGTATTCAGTGCAAATACACCGACTGTGCCGTGGCTTGCCCCGTGGACTGTTTTCAGGAAGGGCCGAATTTTCTGGTAATCGATCCGGCGGGGTGCATTGACTGCGCGGTCTGTGTGCCGGAATGCCCGGTGGAGGCCATCTATGCTGAGGACGACCTGCCCGCTGATCAACGCCATTTTCTGCAGCTTAATGCCGACATTGCGGCCAGCGGCAAATGGCCGCTGATCAACCAGAAGAAAGACCCGCATCCCGAGCATGAGAAGTTCAAGTCGGTGAGTGGCAAGCTGCATCTGCTCGACCGTGCCGGCAGCTGATGCCGTAGCCGTATCCTTACCAGGAGTAAAACCATGTCGTCCCCCATCAACTTGCACCCGTTTGACCAGGCTACCATGCTGGCCACCGAGGCCGAGGATCGTTTCAGCGGCCGGATTACGCCGGACTACGCCAATATGGTTGGCCCGTTTGGCGGCGTGATTGCCGCGACGATGCTGAATGGCGTGCTGTCGCATGCCGTGCGCCAGGGCGAGCCGGTGTCGATGACGGTGAATTTCGCCGCTCCGCTGGCCGATGCCCCGTTTGAATTGCAGGTGCGACCCGTGCGCACCAATCGCACCAACCAGCATTGGCAGCTTGAACTGCTGCAGGCGGAGCTGCCTGTCGCCACTGCCAGCGTGGTGCTGGCCACCCGCCAGCCGAGCTGGGCATCAACGGAATTGATTTATCCCGCAGTGCCCGCCGCCAGCAAGCTTGACGCATGGGCGTTGCCAGGCGTTCCAGCCTGGGTCAAACGTTATCAATTTCGCTTCGCCTGCGGCGCGTTGACGCTGTCGGGGCAGCCGGTACCCGATTCGGAAAGCCTGCTCTGGGTACACGACGAGCCGCAGCGGCCGCTGGATTTTCTATCGCTGATGGCGCTGAGCGATGTGTTTTTTCCGCGCATTTTCTTGCGGCAGCAGCAAATGTGCCCGGCTGGAACAGTGTCGATGACGACCCATTTTCATGCCGATGCGGCAACGCTGGCCGACAACGGCTGTCGCCCCATCCTGGCCAAGGCGCAAGGCCAATGCTTCAGCCGGAATTATTTCGACCAGCGGGCCGAACTGTGGCGCGACGATGGCGTGCTGCTGGCAAGCAGTAGCCAGATGGTTTATTTCAAGGACTGAGAAGCTGTCCATGATCTTGGTGCGGAGGCGCGATCAGGGCTGTGCGCCGCGCTGCTACCGGCCGCGGGCTGCCCGTAGCTGACCGCGAACAGCTTCTCTAAGTATCCGCACAAATTTATGTTGTTGGCATTGATTGGCTGGTGCGATGCAGTATGTCGTTATCTTGATGATTTTAATCGGATATTGTTTTTTGTTACGGGTTTTCCCTAGGGTGGAGCCTTGACAAGGCAGGGGCTTTATTACACTATCCATTGGAAATTAATACGATCGTTTGATTTAACCACGCAATTTTCAATAAATCAGCGTGTTAAATAAAGCTTGAACACTTGCTTGCAAGACTTGGAAACGGATTTTTACCCGGTAAATCCGGCAGCGCAAAGCGTTGGTCACGATTTTGTGCGCAGTATTGGCCCCTGCCTGTGCATTGGCTGCCCTGTTCCGTCCAGCCTGTTTCGCCTCTCCGTGCGCTGAATTGTTCGCCCGGCGAGGCGTTTCACTGTGTGGCGTATCTATCCGGTGCGCGGCGCAAGGGCAATTTCCAGTCTGCAGATGCAGGTGACCATGAGAGATTACCGTGCGGCGGGGCCGAGTGCCGAAATCGCGGGGTGTCGGGCTTGAGAAGGGGACTTTTCTCAGGCTACCAACCGAAACTGGATTGTTACTTTTGGTAGAGGGCAGACCATGCAAATTGGTATTCCAGCGGAAATCGCGGCCAACGAAACTCGGGTTGCGGCCACGCCGGAGACGGTGAAAAAACTGGTGGCTGGCGGCAATAGCGTTCTGGTTCAGAGCGGTGCCGGCAAGCTTTCGGCAATCACCGACACGGCATTTGCCGATGCAGGCGCAAAAATCGTCGGCACGGCACAAGAAGCTTACAACAGCGACATCATTCTCAAGGTGCGTGCCCCGCAGGCTGAAGAAATCGGCCTGATCAAGGAAGGCGCGACCGTGATTGGTTCGTTTGGTGTGCACACCAACCCGAATCTGGAAGCCTACGCCGCGCGCAAGCTGGATTGCTTTGCGCTGGAAGTGCTGCCGCGTACTACCCGTGCGCAGTCGATGGACATCCTGTCGTCGCAGGCCAATATCGCCGGTTATAAAGCCGTGCTGCTGGCTACCCACTACTACCCGAAATTCATGCCGATGATGATGACTGCGGCCGGTACCGTGAAACCGGCCCGGGTGCTGATCCTCGGCGTCGGTGTTGCCGGTCTGCAGGCGATTGCCACTGCCAAGCGCCTTGGTGCCGTGGTTGAGGCGTTCGACGTGCGTCCGTCCACCAAGGAGCAAGTCGAATCGCTCGGCGCCAAGTTTGTCGAAGTGCCGATGACCGACGAAGAGAAAAAAGCCAATGACGGTGTTTACGCCAAGGAAATGTCCGACGACTACAAACGTCGTCAGGGTGAGCTGGTCGACAAACACGCCAAGGCTGCTGACATCATCATCACCACTGCGCTGATTCCGGGTCGTCCGGCTCCGGTGCTGGTGAAGCCGGAAACCGTTGCCGGCATGAAGCCGGGTTCGGTGATTGTCGATCTGGCCGTTGAGTCGGGTGGTAACTGCCCGCTGTCGCGCGCCGGTGAAGTGGTGCAGACCGAAAACGGCGTGACGCTGGTCGGTTCGGTGAACCTGCCGGGCATGGTGGCACAGGATGCCTCGGCGCTGTATGCCCGCAATCTGCTGACTTTCCTGAATTTGATGCTGCAGAAAGACGGCAGCTTCAAGATCAATATGGAAGACGACCTGGTTGCCGCTACCCGCATCACTGGCGAAGGCCAGGTGCGTTACAGCAAACCTAACTGATTCAGGGAGCGCGAACAATGACTACTGAAGTGATCAATCAGGCTGCCGTGGCTGCCGGTCAGGCAGCACACGCCGCGGCTCAGCACGTGCAGGCGATGGACCCGTTTACCGCCAGCTTCACCATTTTTGTACTGGCGATTTTTGTCGGCTACCACGTGGTGTGGAACGTGACTCCGGCACTGCACACGCCGCTGATGGCGGTGACCAACGCCGTATCCGGCATTATCGTGGTCGGCGCGATGCTGCAGACCGTAGTGATCCAGGAACAAACCATCACCCTGACTTCGGTTCTGGGTGCATTGGCGGTATTTCTCGCCAGCATCAATATCTTCGGTGGCTTCATGGTGACCGAACGGATGCTGGACATGTTCAAAAAGAAAAAGAAGTAAAGGGTCCGGACGATGCAATTCCTCGCTCAATACGCGGACTGGGTCTACCTCGTCGCTGCCATCCTGTTCATTCTTGCTCTGAAAGGATTGTCCAGCCCGCTCGGCGCCAGCATGGGCAATCGCTACGGCATGATCGGCATGTTGCTGTCGGTGCTGATCACCTTTGCTGTTGCACCTAACCCGAATATCGCCCTGATCGTTGGCGCCATTGCCGCAGGCGCAATCATCGGCGGCTATCGTGCCAAAACCGTGGAAATGACCGCGATGCCGGAAACCGTGGCGCTGATGCACTCGCTGGTGGGTCTGGCTGCGGTACTGATTGCGATTGCCGCCGTGTTCCACGAAGGTGCGGCACACGACGGTGTCCATCGCTTTGAACTGTTCCTTGGCTGCTTTATCGGTGCGATCACCTTTACCGCTTCCGTTGTCGCCTACCTGAAGCTGTCGGGCAAGGCTGGCTCCAAGCCACTCAAGGGTGGCTGGGTCAAGCCAGTGCAGATTGCGCTGGCACTGGCGATGATCGGCTTCGGCGTGCACTACTTCGTCAGCGAAAACCTGCAGTCGTTCATCATCATGACCGCGATTGCTCTGGTGCTTGGCTACTTCCTGATTGCCCCGATCGGTGGCGGCGACATGCCAGTAGTGGTGTCGATGCTGAACTCCTACTCGGGCTGGGCGGCAGCCGGCATCGGCTTCACGCTGAACAACTCGGTGCTGATCATCGCCGGTTCGCTGGTGGGTTCGTCGGGTGCGATTCTGTCGTACATCATGTGTAAAGCCATGAACCGTTCGCTGATGAACGTGATCTTCGGCGGCATGGGTGGTGGCGACGATTCGGCTGCTGGCGCGGCAGGCGAAACCAAGCAGAAGAACTACAAATCCGGTTCGGCTGAAGATGCATCGTTCCTGATGTCCAACGCCGACTCGGTGATCATCGTTCCGGGTTACGGTCTGGCGGTATCGCGCGCTCAGCATGCGCTGCAGGAGTTTGCGACCTTGCTGACCGAAAAAGGCGTGAATGTCCGCTACGCGATTCACCCGGTTGCCGGCCGTATGCCGGGCCACATGAACGTGCTGCTGGCCGAAGCCGAAGTGCCGTACGAGCAAGTGCAGGAGATGGAAGAGATCAACTCCGACTTCTCCAACACCGACGTGGTGCTGGTGATCGGCGCCAACGACGTGGTCAACCCGGCCGCGCTGACCGACAAGAACAGCCCGATCTACGGCATGCCGATTCTGGAAGCGCACAAGGCGCGCACCGTGCTGATCGTCAAACGTTCGATGAGCGCGGGTTACGCCGGTCTGGACAACGACCTGTTCTACATGGACAAATCGATGATGATCTTTGGCGATGCCAAGAAGGTTGTCGAGGACATGATCAAGGGCCTGCACTAACCTGCTCGCCCGCCAGCAAGGCGGGCGCCTCACTACTGATACCTGAACCGTCCTGGCAACCTGTCTGACTTGAGACTGATCTGCTGCGCCGGTGTGAGAAACGGTCCATATGTGCCCGTTTTCCCGCTCGGCTCGCTACGATCGCTCAAGCCCGGCAGGCTGCCAGGCGGTTTTTGTCTTTCCGGCCGGCAAAACGCTGGCTGGCCATTGGCCATTACATGTCACCCGTCTGCGAGCCAATAGGGATGCGGTCTGCAGGCCATCTGCAAGGCGCTCTGGTGGCTGTTTCTAGCTCGGAGGGGGAGGCAGGTTGGGTGCCAGAGGCGGGAAAGAGGCTGGAGCGGGTGAAGGGAATCGAACCCTCGTATGCAGCTTGGGAAGCTGCCGTTCTACCATTGAACTACACCCGCATGCCGGACAGGCATCGATTGATGCGAGCCGGGAGTATAGCCAAGCTGAGGCCGGCAGGCAATCTGCCGGTCGCACGCTTAGCGTGTGGTCAGGCTGCTGCTGCGTTGTACCGGCTGATATTCGGCGACCAGTGCCTGCAATGCCGACTTGATTTCCGCTTCTGCCGGGCGGCGCTCCTGACGTAGCCATTGCGCCACCCGTGTCAGCCACTGATCGTCAATCGGCGGCACCGCCTTGGCCACCCGCAATTTGGGGTGGGGGGTCGGCTGAGTCAATTCGTCGTCCGCCAGCAGTTCTTCATACAGCTTTTCGCCGGGGCGCAGGCCGGTAAACCGGATCGGTATCTGCGTTTCATTCAGGCCGGACAGCCGGATCATTTCTTTGGCCAGATCGACAATCCGTACGGGTTTGCCCATGTCGAGCACGAAGATTTCGCCGTGTTGGCCCATCAGTCCGGCCTGCAGCACCAGTTGTGCCGCCTCGGAAATCGACATGAAAAAACGGGTGATGTCCGGATGGGTAACGGTAATCGGCCCGCCGCGGGCGATTTGCTCCCGGAACTTGGGCACCACGCTGCCGTTGCTACCCAGTACATTACCGAACCGGACAATGACGAATTCGGTATCGTGATGCCCTTGCAGGCTTTGACAGACCAGCTCTGCCATCCGCTTGCTGGCACCCATCACATTGGTCGGATTGACCGCCTTGTCGGTAGAAACCAGCACGAACTTGCGCACACCAAATTCGAGGCTGGCCATCGCCAGCCGGTAAGTGCCGAGAACGTTGTTTTGCAGGGCCTCCCAGGCGTTTTCCGATTCCATCAGCGGAACGTGCTTGTAAGCCGCCGCATGAAACACCAGCGCCGGCTGGAAACGCGCCATCACCTCATCCAGCCGGCGTTTGTCGCGGACATCGCCGATCAGGTAATCGATCAGTGCGTGCGGGTCGGTTTCGGTCAGCTCCTGTTCGATGCGATACAGGGCAAATTCGCTGATTTCCAGTAACACCAGGCGTCGAGGCTTGAAGCGCAGGATCTGCCGGCAGAGCTCCGAGCCGATCGATCCGCCGGCACCGCTGATCAGGACCACCTGATCGGTGAGCAGGTGCTTCAGCCCGGCGATGTCCAGCTCGACCTGGTGACGACCGAGCAGGTCGCCGATCTCGACCTCCTTGATCGCAGCGATGGCGGACTCGCCGGTCATCAGTTCGTCCAGTGTCGGCACACTGAAAGGCCTGACACCCGCCTGCTCGCAGATTCGCACCACACGGTAGCGTTGCTCGGGTGTCATCGATGGCATGGCGATGATCGCGGTGCGAACCTTCAGCCCGCTAGCCCACGCAGACAGGGACGCCAGATTGCCCAGTACCGGAATCGAGTAGACGGTACGACGATATTTGCTGGCATCGTCATCCAGCAAGCCAACGATGCGCCATCGCGGATGGCGCTGCAGATCACCCAGCAACTTGGCTGCTGCGGTGCCGGCGCCCAGCACAAGCACCGGTTCCCGCTCCTGGCTGTACTGTGCACGGTCTTTCCAGCTGCGATAGAGGGCCCGGTTGCCGCCCATGAACAGCACCAGTAGCAGCGGGTCGAGAATCAGCAGAGAGCCGGGTACTCCGCCCAGACCCAGTACAAACAGGCAGGCAAACACCACCGCAGACGATGCGCATGCCGTGACGACGATATTGCGCAGGTCAGGCAGGCTGGCGTAACGCCAGATTCCGCGATACAGGCCGAAAAACCAGAAAAAGGCACCCTGGATCGGCACCGCCAGCGCCATGCTTTGCCACATGGCCGGCTGGAAACCGGACGGCAGTTCCAGATTAAACCGCAGCCAGAAGGCGCCACACCAGGCCAGGCAGGCCGCTGCGATATCGTGGCCGAATGCCAGCAGGGCCAGGTAGTTGGTGCTAGCGAGCCTGTTGCGGATTTTGACGAGCAAAAGAGTTCCATCGGGCTTGAATCATCGCGCCGATTATCCCGCAGAATGCCAGCAGTGCCAACCAGCATGTAATGACGATGGCATGGTCTTGGCCGCGTATCAGTATGGCCAGTGCACCGCAGCCCAGCATCAGCAGATAGGCATGCAGGGCGAGCCGCGTGTGTGACCAGCCCATCCGGACCAGCTTCTGATAATGGTGTTCCCGGTGTGGCAGCCAGAAACGCTGGCAGCCAAGCAGGCGACGAAGCAAAGTGCTGCTGGCGTCGGCAATGAACGGCAGGAAAACCATGGCGGGCAGCCAGGCGGGCCAGAGTCGCTCGCTGATGCCAACAATGCCGATCATTGCGGCCATCAGCCCGAGCAGTGTCGATCCGATATCGCCCATGAAAATCCTGGCCTGGCCAAAATTGAAACACAGGAATCCTGCGCAGGCGGCCGACAGGCTCAGGCAGAACCATGCCAGACTGCTGTTGCCCTGCCAGGCCACTACCGCCAGCCAGGCAAATCCGATCGTGCCGATCCACGCGGCCAGTCCGTTGGCTCAATCCATGTAATTGTTCAGGTTGACAGCCCTGACGGTGGTGAGCACGGCGGCTGCGATCACCCAGCCCGATCCGTCGGCCAGCAATGGTTGTGCTGCCAGTCCGGCGCAGGCCCCATGTACGGCCAGCCGCAGTAGCGGCGCAAGGGGCCGGAAGTCGTCGGCCAGAGAAATGCCTGCCAGCAGGCCGACGGCCAGTTGCCAGGCCGTCGGCCAGTGTGGGCCAATGGCCTGGGCTGTGAGCGTGCCTGCAAGGATGCCCAGTCCGCCCAGCCGTGGGGTAGGATGCTGGTGCAGGGAGCGGGCATTCGGCTGGTCGGTGGCGAGATGCCGCAACCGGTGGCTGGTCAGTAGCAAATTTACAACAACACTGAGACAAAACGCCGTCAGGACCGATCCAAGTGCTGAGAGAGGGGCGGGATTGGAGAATAATGGGGTCATGGCCCGGAATGATACTGCAGCCGGGAGGAGTTTGTTTTGTAAGAGAAAATTATAATATTTGGATGTTTATCGTTGGGGTGGATTGTTGTTGCTCTGCTGGTCGCTTTTGGTAGAATCAACATTTATCCGCATGTCATGATTCGCCTGCTTGTCGTGTGCTACGACCAGGGGCCGCCCGGCAAGGGCGGCGGGCGTGTCCTGTCCGGGTACGGGGTAGATGATGTCTGTCCTGATCCGGCTTCCGAACGATTTCTGAAACGACAACGATAGCTGTTCGATTGCCGCGGCGGCGGTTGCTGCGCCGGGCGGGTGGCTTTTCCGACTTTAAAGACTACATGCTCAGACTATTCAATCATTACATCCCAGTCTCAACCCTGATCCTGTTGCTCGTCGAGGCGATCATGCTGATGGCCTCGACCTATCTGGTCGAGTGGCTGCCCTGGCAGATGCTCGGTGTGCCTGGCATGCAGGCGCTGGTGGTCCCGGTGTGGCCAAAGGCATTGTTCGTGACGCTGGTCATGCTGAGCGTGATGGCTGCGAGCGGCTTGTATCACTCGGAGTTCCGTAACGGTATGTCTGAAATCGGTGTCCGGCTGGCGCTGGCATTTGCGGTGGGCGGGCTGGCGCTGGTGTTGCTGGTCTACTGGCTTGGGTCGATGCGGTTTGGCGTCCGCGAAATGAGTTGGTCGCTGGCCATTGCAATGCTGTTGCTGCTGTTCGTGCGACTGCTGTTTTTCCGCTGGACCCGGCTGGGCGTGTTCAAGCCGAGGATTCTGGTGTTGGGCACCGGCAGTCGGGCGGTGAAAGTGGATGAGGTGTCGCAGGCCCGTTTTGGTGGCGGCGTGGAGGTGGTCGGCTATCTCTCGTCCAACATGACGCCGCACGCGGTGGCTGCCTCACGGATTCTGCCGGAAGACGAGTCGCTGTTGACTGCCGTCGAGAAACACGGGGTGAACGAAGTGGTGATTGCGATCCGCGACCGGCGCGGTGGCAACATGCCGATACATGAACTGCTCAAGTGCCGGATGCAGGGGATCAAGGTGACGGAGTTGTCGAGTTTTTTCGAACGTGAATGCGGCCAGATCAAGCTGGACTCGCTGAACGCCAGCTGGATGGTGTTCAATGACGGCTTCAACCAGTCGGGGGCACGCGATGCGGTCAAGCGGATTTTTGACGTCGTGGCCAGTGCCGTACTGGTGTTGCTGACCTTGCCGGTAATGCTGCTGGCCTGGCTGCTGATCAAGCTGGAAGATGGCGGCCCGGCGTTTTACAGTCAGGAACGGGTGGGTGAAAACGACCAGATATTCACCATCTACAAGTTCCGCAGCATGCGCATTGATTCTGAAAAAGATGGCAGGCCGCGCTGGGCCTCGGCCAACGATGACCGGATTACCCGTGTGGGCCGGGTGATCCGCAAGATTCGGGTGGATGAGTTGCCCCAGGTGTTCAATGTCCTGCGGGGGGATATGAGCTTTGTCGGTCCGCGCCCGGAACGGCCTTATTTTGTCCAGAAACTGGAAGCCGAGATTCCCTATTACGGCGTTCGTCATTGCATGAAGCCGGGTATTACCGGCTGGGCGCAGGTGCAGTACGACTATGGCTCCTCGGTCGATGATGCTGTCGAGAAGCTGCAGTACGATCTGTACTACGTCAAGAATCATTCCCTGTTTCTGGATGTGCTGATCCTGTTCCAGACCGTGCAGGTTGTGCTGCTGGGCAAGGGGGCCCGCTAAGCGGGGGGGGCAGGATGAACGCCAACAGCCTCAGCTATGCCATAGCGGCGCTCGCGTTCGGTTCGCTCGGGCTCTGGGTGGCACGTGCCCGGCGCGGCGAGCCGGTTTCTCGGCTGCTCGCAGTCGCCTGTCTGATTTCGGCCTTGTGGGCACTGGCGTATCTTTTGGGTACGCGACACCTTCCTTACGGGGTGCTGGAGGTGCTGCGTAATGCCGCGTGGTTTGCCTTCCTGATCAGCCTGCTGGGGCCGCTGCGCCCCATCTCTTCGCCGCGCTGGCTGCTGGCTGCGTACTGCGGGCTGGCGTTGCTGCTGGATGGGCTGCTCTGGCTGGGCGTATTGCCCAGATCAGCCTTGTGGATACTGTTTGCCGGAGCGCCTGCTGCGTTGTTGCAGGCAGTAATCGGACTGGTGTTGCTGGAACAGGTGTATCGCAACACGATTCCTGATCACCGATGGGGAATCAAGTTCGTTTGCCTCGGACTGGCGAGCATTTTCGGTTTTGATTTTTACCTGTTTGCACAAACGGTGTTATTCCGCGCCGTCGATGTGTCGTTATTGCAGGCCCGCGGGCTGGTCAACGCGCTGGCCGTGCCGTTGATCCTGTTGTCGGTGTTGCGCAATCCGGGATTTGCCTTGCGTTTCACCGTTTCGCGCCGGGCGCTGTTTCATTCCGCCAGCCTGCTGGCCGCCGGCATATACCTGTTGCTGATGGCTGCTGCCGGCTATTACATCCGCTACTTTGGCGGTGACTGGGGCGGGGTGTTTCAGGTTACCTTTCTGGTCGGTGCGGTGCTGGTGCTGCTGGCAGCAATGTTTTCCGGCACGCTGCGGGCTTATGTGCGGGTATTCCTGTCCAAGCATTTTTTTGCCTATCGCTTCGACTATCGTGAAGAATGGCTGCGCTTCACCCGCTCGCTGTCCGAGGGCGAGCCGGGCCTGCATCTGCGCGAGCATGCAGTGCGGGCAATGGCTGCATTGATTGACAGCACCGGGGGCGCGTTGTGGATGCGCGGCGAGGAGGGCGGCTTCCGGCATGTCGCACACTGGAACATGCGTGATGCGACGGGTGACGAGCCGGCTGGCAGCGCGTTTTGCCAGTTTCTGGAGCGCAAGCAATGGGTGATCGATACTGACGAATTCGACCGTCTGCCGGAGTCCTATTCCGGGCTGTCCGAGTTGCCTGGCTGGTTGACGGCGATGAGCGCTGCTCGTTATGTGGTGCCATTGGTGCTGCACGACCGGCTGATCGGCTGGATCGTGCTGGCGCCTTCACGCGGCAATCTGCAGCTGAACTGGGAGGTCAGTGACCTGTTGAAGACGGCGGGACGCCAGGCTGCCGGTTATCTGGCTCAGCTGGAGGCGGCGCAATCGCTGCTGGTGTCACGCCAGTTCGAGTCATTCAACCGGATGTCGGCGTTTGTCATTCACGATCTGAAAAACGTGGTGGCACAGTTATCGCTTTTGTTGGCCAACGCGGCCCGGCACAAGCACAACCCTGCGTTTCAGGAGGATATGCTGGAGACGATTGGCCACGCCATCGACAAGATGAACCGGTTGCTGATGCAACTGCGCAAAGGCGCACAGCCCATCGACCGCCCGGACCGGATCGATCTGGCCGGCTTGCTGAACAAGGTGGTGATGTCCCGGCAACTGGCCCGTCCCCAGCCCGAACTGCTGGCCTCCGGGCCGGGGCTGCTGGTGCATGCCGATGCCGATCGACTGGAACGCGTAGTCGGCCATCTGGTGCAAAATGCCATCGATGCCTGTCAGGGGCGGGGGCAGGTCACGGTCTCTGGCATCGCCGAATCGGACCGTTGGTTGCTGCTGTCGGTTACCGATACCGGGAGCGGGATGAGCGAACAATTCATCCGTGAACGGCTGTTCCGGCCGTTTGAATCGACCAAGGCAATGGGTATGGGTATCGGCACTTACGAGAGCCGGGAATACGTCAGGCAACTGGGGGGCGATATTCTGGTCGAGAGCCTGGAGGGGCAGGGGACGACGTTTCGGGTGAGATTGCCGCTGGCATCCGCAGCAAGCGGGATCGTCGGCCAGCCGACTGATCCCAGAGGAGAACGGTGTGACGCAGCATAAGGGAACCTTATTGGTCGTGGAAGACGACCCCGGCCTGCAAAAGCAGATGCGCTGGAGCTTTGATGGTTACGAGGTGATCGTGGCGGGGGATCGTGAAACTGCGCTAGCCCAGCTTCGCCGCTACGAGCCACCGGTGGTGACCCTGGATCTCGGACTGCCGCCCGATGCCGATGGCGCCACCGAGGGCCACGCAACGCTGGAACAGATGCTGGCGCTGGCGCCTGACACCAAGGTGATTGTCGTCACCGGCAACCAGGATCGGGAAAATGCAGTGCGCGCCATTGCCAATGGTGCCTACGATTTCTATCTCAAGCCGTTTGAGCCGGACACCCTGCAGCTGGTGGTCGATCGCGCATTCAGGCTGTACGCGTTGCAGCAGGAAAACCGCAGGCTGCAGATGCGAACATCAGATCAGCCTTCGATGGGGATCCTCACCCGCGATGCCGGCATGCAGAAGCTGTGCCGCAATGTTGAAAAGGTTGCGCCATCGTCGGCCACCGTCATGCTGCTGGGTGAATCCGGCACCGGCAAAGAGCTGTTCGCCCGCGGCCTGCATCAATTCAGCCCGCGGGTGCAGAAAAAGTTTGTCGCCATCAACTGTGCCGCCATTCCGGAAAACCTGCTGGAAAGCGAGCTGTTCGGTTACGAAAAAGGGGCGTTTACCGGTGCGGTCAAGCAGACCAAGGGCAAAATCGAATATGCCGACGGTGGCACGCTGTTTCTGGATGAAATCGGCGACCTGCCGTTGCCCTTGCAGGCCAAGCTGCTGCGTTTCCTGCAGGAGCGCGTGGTGGAGCGAGTCGGCGGGCGTGAAGAGATTCCGGTCGACGTGCGCATTGTGTGCGCCACACACCAGAACCTGCGTAATCTGATTGCCGAAGGTAAATTCCGCGAAGACCTGTTTTACCGCCTGTCCGAAATCGTGCTCAACATTCCGCCGCTGCGGGCCCGCGATGGCGATGCGTTGTTGTTGGCCAACATGCTGGTCAACCGCTTCCGCCAGCAGGAGGGGCGAGGTGCATTGACCTTTGCCGCCGAGGCCATTGCTGCCATCGAGCGTCACAACTGGCCCGGCAACGTGCGCGAAATGGAAAACTGCGTCAAACGGGCGGTGGTGCTGGCGGAAGGCGGGCAGATCACTCTGGACGACCTGGGCTTGCCCGGCGCCGATGCCGAGCCCGAGCCGCTGAATTTGCGTCAGGTGCGCGAGGAGGCAGAGCGCAAGGCCATCGTCAAGGCGCTGGCCCGCAGCGACAGCAATGTGGCCAAAGCCGCCGATCTGCTAGGCATCAGCCGGCCTACCCTTTACGATTTGTTGAACCGCTACGGCTTGAAATGACCGGCTACCGGTTGCCATGCAGAAAGGATGCACCTCAAATGAACAAGACTTCCTGGCCCTCGGCGCTGCTGCTGAGTCTGGTGCTGGCCGTTAGCCTGCCCGGCTGCAGCAAGCCGACGACCGAACAGCAATGGCAGCAGGCCCGCGCTTTTGCCGACAAGGGCGAAAAAAAAGCGGCCATCATCGAGCTGAAAAACCTGCTGGCTGATCGCCCCGATCACGCTGCCGCCCGCTTGTTGCTGGGTCAGCTTTACCTCGACACCGGTGATGCCGAATCCGCGGCAATCGAACTGAAAAAAGCCATCGACAACGGCGCCGATCCTGTGGCCGCCGCTGCAATGCAAGCCAGAGCGCACCTGGCACGCAACGAGCCCGCCAAAGCGCTCGCTGCGCTCGACCCGCAGCGCTTGCCCGGACAACCGGATGCGCCACAGTTGCTGTCCTTGAGAGCGCAGGCTCTGGTGCAGTCCGGCAAGATCGCGCAAGCAGAACAGTTGTTCCAGAGTGCGCTGCAACGAGACCCCGGCTCCGCTGATGCGGCACTGGGGCTGGCCAGACTGGCACTGGTGCAGCGCCAGCCGGAGCAGGCGCTGGCCAGGGTCGATGCCATCTTGCAGCGGCAGCCACAGCATGCCGACTCGCTGTTGCTGAAGGCTGACCTGTTGCGCGCCAAGGGGGACAAGGCTGGTGCCAAGGCCATGCTGCAACAGGTGATCGCCACAGACCGGAACAAAACCCAGGCATGGCTTGGCCTGATCGCACTGGCGCTGGATGCCGGCCAGACCAGTGAAGCCCGCAAGCAGCTGGCCGAACTGCGCAAGATCGGCCCGGACACGCTGATTGCCCGCCACTTTGAGTCGCTGATCCTGTTGCAGGAGAACAAGCCGGATCAGGCGCTGGCCCTGGCGCTGGACATCCTCAAGAGCGCGCCGGGCTTTCCTCCCGGCAATCTGCTGGCCGCCAATATCGAATACGGCAAAGGGCTGTACCAGCAGGCGACTACACACCTCACGGCTATTCTGAGCAAGACCCCGGGCCACCTGCCGGCCCGCCGTCTGCTGATTGCCACTTTGCTCAAGCAGGGCGAGCTGGACAAAGCCAACGCCCAGCTCACCCCGCTGCTCGAGCAACACCCGGATGACGCTGCCCTGCTCAACCTGGCTGGTGAAGTTGCCGTGCGCCGGAAAGATTACGCCAAGGCAATGGAGGTCTACAGTCGTGCTGCCCGCCTTGCGCCGCAGAATACCGAAGTGCAGACCCGGCTGGCGATGACCAAACTCGCATCAGGAGACGCCAACGAAGGGCTGCACGATCTGGAACAACTGGCGCTGAAGGATGGCAAGGCTGTTCAGGCCGACATGGTGCTGGCACTGACCCACATCAACAAGCAGCAGTGGCCGCAGGCCGAGGCCGCCACTGCCCGGCTGGCCAGCAAGCAGCCCGACAGCCCGCTGCCCGGTGTCCTGCGCGCCAGCATTCTGCTGGGCAGGAAGGATGTCGCCGGTGCCCGCAAGGCGCTCGACGCCACCTTGCAAAAACACCCCGGCTTCGTTCCCGCTGCCGTCAATCTGGCGCGCATGGACCTGGCCGACAAGCAGCCGGAAAAAGCCCTCCAGCGCTTCGAAACCCTGCTGGCCAAAGATGGCAAAAATGTTGACCTGATCATGGCCTACGCCGAATTTCTGCAGCTTACCGGCAAGGCCGGCGATGCGCAGTCCTGGCTGGAAAAGGCTCACCAGGCCAGGCCGGAAGCCATCCAGCCCACGCTGGCGCTGACGGCGATTGCCATGCGTAACAAGGATGCCAAGCGGGCGCTGGAGCTGGCGCAGAGCGGGGTGTCCAAAAAGCCGGACAGCCCGGCGCTGCTCGATAACCTGGCCATGGTGCAACTGGCGTCAGGCGACACGAATCAGGCACTGGCTACGTTCGCCAAGCTGGTCAAGGTGGCGCCGACGGCGCCTGCGTCCTACATCAAGCTCGCTCGTGCCCAGGCGCAGTCCGGTGCCAGCGCTGCGGCAATTGACAGCCTGCAGAAGGCGATCAGCCTGAATCCGGGGCTGATAGACCCCTATGTCTGGCAGGCCGAACTACTCAGGAAGCAGAACAAGCACCAGGAGGCGCTCGCAGTGGCGACCCGCTTGCAGTCGCAGCTACCCAAGTCTGCCGCAGGACATCTGCTGGCGGGGGATCTGCTCATGCAGGCCGGTAAACCTGCAGAAGCGGCGGCCGGTTACACCAAGGCCGCTGCACTCGATCCGGCCGAACCGCTGGCTGCGCTCAGGCTGAGCGATGCCTTGTTTGCTCAGGGCAAAAAGACAGATGCCGAAGCGGTGGTGGCCAAATGGCTGAAAGTCCATCCGCAGGATGTGCAGGCCAGATTGCACGTAGCTGATCAACTGATGAGGCAGCAGGCGTTCAAGGCCGCGATATCCCGCTACGAAGAGGTGCTGCAGTTGCAGCCCAGGCAGCTTGCCGCACTGAACAAT
>CAZBWH010000003.1:0-62664 GCA_964495595.1 uncultured Burkholderiales bacterium
GCCAACTCCAGATATTTTTCATCGATCACAACGGAAATCTTGATTTCCGAAGTCGAGATCATCTGGATATTGATCCCCTCCTCCGCCAACGTCCGGAACATCGTGCTGGCCACGCCACAATGCGATCGCATGCCAACGCCGACAATCGACACCTTATTGATTTTCGGATCACCGAGCACGGCCTTGGCACCAATATGCGCCTGTACGGACTCCAGAATAGTCATTGCTTTCTGGTATTCACCACGCGGCACGGTGAAGGAAAAATCGGTCATGCCGTCTTCGCCGACATTCTGGATGATCATGTCGACATCAATGTTGGCATCAGCCACCGGACCCAGTATCTGATAAGCGATACCAGGTTTGTCAGGTACGCCCTTGATGGTGATCTTGGCCTCATCGCGATTGAATGCGATGCCGGAAATAACCGCTTTTTCCATATTCTCGTCTTCCTCAAACGTAATCAGCGTCCCCTCGCCATCTTCCTCGAAGCTGCTGAGCACACGCAATTTGACTTTGTACTTGCCGGCAAATTCTACTGAGCGGATCTGCAGGATTTTCGACCCGAGGCTGGCCATTTCCAGCATTTCTTCAAAAGTGATGCGATCAAGCTTGCGGGCTTCGGGAACGATACGCGGGTCGGTGGTGTAAACACCATCCACATCGGTATATATCTGGCATTCGTCTGCCTTCAGCGCAGCGGCCAAGGCCACGCCAGAAGTATCCGATCCGCCACGCCCTAACGTAGTAATGTTGCCAAATTCGTCCACCCCTTGAAAGCCGGCCACGATCACGACCCGCCCTTCGACCAGATCCTTGCGCATCGCTGCGTCGTCGATGCTCTGGATGCGTGCCTTGGTAAAGGTGCTGTCAGTCAATACCCGGACCTGACTACCGGTGTAGCTGCGGGCATCCACACCGGCATCCTTCAGCGCCATAGCCAGCAGGCCGATGGTGACCTGTTCGCCAGTCGAAACGATTACATCCAGTTCACGAGGGTCGGGGTTGGCCTGCACCTCTCTGGCCAGGGCAATCAGGCGGTTGGTTTCACCACTCATGGCCGACACGACGACCACGATGTCGTGCCCCTGGGATTTCCATCTGGCGACTCGCTTGGCAACGTTCTTGATCCGGTCCGGGCTGCCAACCGATGTGCCGCCGTATTTCTGTACGATTAGCGCCATCGTCGTTCCACGTTATCAGTGAAAAGAGCGGATTTTACCGCAGCGACAGTTAATAGACGATGGCTTTTTTGGCTTCAGGCGGATGAGTGCGGCAACGGCGGATCCAGTTGATCCATGACAGGTACACGCGGGGCAAGAGCACACAACAACTCATATCCAATGGTTCCGGAAGCATGGGCCACTTCGTCTACCGACAGCCCATCCCCCCACAAAGTGACCGGGGAATCCAGCCCGGATTGTGGCAACTCGCTCAGATCCACTGCCAGCATATCCATGGAAACCCTGCCGATCGTCTGTGTACGAGCACCGTCTACCAGAATCGGTGTGCCCGTGGGGGCATGGCGGGGATATCCATCGGCGTAGCCGCAGGCAACGATTCCGATGCGCATCTGCCGTGTTGCGGTATACGTCGCACCATACCCTACCCGATCGCCTGGATGCAGATGCTGCAGACCGATGATCCGGCTTTGCAAGGTCATCACCGGCAGCAGACCCAGCGACGACGCAGAACGATCGGAAAACGGCGACGCGCCATAAAGCATGATCCCCGGCCGAACCCAGTCTCCATGGGCAGGCGGGTAATCGATAATGGCTGCCGAATTGGCCAGACTTCGCTGGATTGGCCAGGCAGAGGTGGCGTTGTTGAAATGAATCAGCGGCTCGTCACACCCTCCCGGACGATCGGCATCAGCAAAATGGCTCATCAGCGTGATCCGGTTGATATTCGGACTTTGGCCAAGTCGGGTCACGGCTTCAGGCAGTTGATCGGCAGTAAAACCGAGCCGGTTCATGCCGGTATTGAGCTTGATCCAGACATCAAGCGGTCTGGCAAGACGCCCCTGCAGCAACCATTCAAGTTGCTGTGGTTGATGCACGACCGGTATCAGATGATGGGCACAGTAATCCGGCAACTCGTCGGAGCCAAACATACCCTCCAGCATGATGATCGGATGAGCGAGCCCGTGATGGCGCAATTGGGCTGCGGCTTCGATATTGAGCAACGCGAAAGCATCAGCCTGCTGCAAGGCGTGAGCCACCCTGAGGGTGCCGTGGCCGTAAGCATTTGCCTTGATAACCGCCGCTACCCGGGACGATGGCGCCAACCGTCGTACAACCTGAAGGTTGTGCTGCATTGCAGATAGGGAAAAACGGGCAACAATCGGGCGGCTCATGGCAGTGCAGGCAGACAGAATGCGGCGATTATAGGCTATTCGCGGCCTGCCACGTGCCGGGAAAAAGCCTGCGACGATAGGCATGGCACATGGGCTGAAGCCAATCCGGATGGCGGCAGCTACTCAGCCGGGACAGGCAATGGCGGGCCGGATAACTGTGGTCGCTGGTAATCACCGAAGATAATTTCAATACGCTTCTGACTACGTACCTGCCTGCCCTGCCGAATAGCAGGGGTATAGCGGGTCGAGGTCAGTGGCCCCAGCACCGCCTGATCGAACAGTCCAGGCGGGTCGGAATACTCGATGTCGACGTCCACCACAAATCCTTGCTCATCAATGCGCATCGCAACGATTACCATGCCGCTTCGTTGCGTCAACCCCATTCCCAAGGGGTAGTTCAGCATCGGAGGGCGAATCGGTTGTGCAGTCTGTTCCAGCTCCTCGGCCGGATAGAACTGCAGATCCGGCACCTCCAGCACCCCCAGTGACGGTAACGCTGGCAACGGCGGCTCAGGGGCATTTACCGGCGCAACGGGCGACTCAGGCGATTGATCGGGCGACGCTTCGACCGCTCCTGGCAGCTCGGGGAGGGTCAGGGGCGAATGCTTTACCTCAGGCAGCCGGCGCAATGCAACCGCAGCATCCTGGGCGACGGGCGAGCGCGCCTCCTCCTGCTGGTAGTCTGCCTGGCTAGCTGCCTGTCGGACTTGCGGGCTGCTAGCGGCCAATCGGATGTCGATCCGGCTGGCCGGCAAAACGCCGACTGCGGCCGGCGCATAACGGGCAAGGCCAAACCCGGCCAGCAGATGCAACAGGAGTGCAAGAACGGCCGCCAGCAAAAGGTAGCCATGGCGTCGTTGCCAACCATTCATGATTGCTCCGGCAGCCGCCAGGCACGCTATCTGGCGCCAAGGTTGGACGCGGACACGGACAGTTCTCGTTCAATGGCCTCGGCACCGATTGCACCGGGTACCAGCTTGCCACTGGCAAACACCAACGCCGGTGTGCCGGTAATGCCCAGTCGCCGCGCCAGCTCGCCGGTACGTGCCAACGGTGTTTCGCAATTGCCGTCTCCGACAGGTGACTTGTCATGCAACATCAAGTCTGTCCAAGCCTTGCCACGGTCAGCGGCACACCAGATCTGCGCCGACTTGCGGGCGGCATCAGGATGTAACTGACTGAGCGGCATCAGGAAAACATACAGGGTAAGGTCGGTCACGTCTTTCAGGCCATCCTGCTCCAGCCGCTTGCAAAACGGACAATCAACATCGGCAAATACAGCCAGCTTGCGGCTGCCGTTACCCTTTACGATCTTGATGGCATCATCCAGCGGTAAAGCGGCAAAATCGACCCGGGACAACACCTCCAGCCTTTTCTGGGTCAGGCTCTGTTTCAGTTTCAGATCGACCAGCTCACCATCCAGCAGGTATTTGGCCTGCCGATCGACATACACAATGCTCCTCCCATTCAGCACTACCTCATACAACCCAGCAATCGGCGTCGCGCTTACCTGGTCGATCTTTACCCGCGGAAATTCTGCCTGCAACTTCTGACGAATCTCCCGGGTAGCGGTTTCCTTGCTGTCTGCTGTTGCATCGGAACCAAACAGGCAACCTCCCAGCGTCAGCAGCAGGCTGGTGGCGATACTGAATTTCCTGATCATTGCAGTCATAAGATTTAGCCTCTTGAAGTAATGGGATATCATCCCAAGGCGTGCTGGATCAGCAATCGGCGGACTGGCGCCATCCTGCCAGTCACATCCAGCCCGATGTTTCGCAAACCGGCAAGGAAGGGGTGACGATTGTTGAACAATTTCTGCAGTCCATCGGTCACCAGTTGCATCAGCAGCACATCCTCCTTGCGGCCTCGTTCGTATGTTCGCAACACACTGCGCAGCCCCGGGTCGGCCGGCGCTCCCGGCCCGTTCAGCAGACTCGCCAGCAAGCGAACATCCTGAAAGCCCAGGTTGACCCCCTGTCCTGCAAGCGGATGCACATTGTGGGCAGCATCTCCAATCAATGCGAGGCGATCCCCAATCGTTCGCGACAGTCGCAACAGCCGCAGAGGAAAAGCGGCAGCCGGCGTCAACTGGGTCAAAGCACCCAGTTCCCGATCACCCGCAATCGCAACCCGTTCACACAATGCGCGCCCGTCCAGCGCCAGCAAAGAATCGGCCTTGTCGTCAAACACCGACCAGACCATAGACATCCGTTCACCAGGCAACGGTAACCACGCCAGGATGCCATCGTCAAAGAACCACTGGCGTGCCACCCCCCGATGCGGTCGCTCGCAGGCAAAATTAGCAACCACCCCCTTCTGTCCGTAAGCGGCATGCGCCGCTTGAATGCCAGCCTGGCCGCGCACCCAGGATTGAGCCCCATCCGCACCGATCAGCAACCGACACCCCAGCTCGCGGCCATCCTCATGACGCAAGGAAACCGACTCTTCAGCCCACTCAATGGACGTCAGGCGACCAGGACACACCACGCTGACATTGGGTGCGGCGAGCAGCAACTGCCACAGCGCGTGCTGCAGCATACGATTCTCCACGATCGATGCCAGCTCGGTGCCGCCGGCATCAGCGGCATCCAGTATCAACTGGCTTTCCCGTTGATCGCCGCGCACGTGCATTTTTCTGACCGATGCTAACCGGCTGGCCGGAATGAGTTGCCAGGCGCCGAGTGATTGCAGAAACCGCTTGTTGCCCGGGCTGATGGCGTACACGCGAACATCCCAATCATCCCGGGCTGGCAGGGATGGCAATCCAGCACCTTCCAGCAACACCACCGAGTGGTTTCCGGTCGACAGGGCCAGAGCCATCGCCGCCCCTACAAGGCCACCACCCACAATGGCAATGTCAAACACGTCAGCCATGAAATCTACTCATTGCGTCATCCCCGCGACCCATAAATCATTCGCCCGGCAAGAGCCTTGCGCGCTCCAGGCAGCATGTCCAGCGCCAGCAATCCCGCACTGCGCAAGTGCTGCAGCCAAGCAGGGTGCTGATCGAACACATGGATCAGCAGATCGGTGAACCCAACTGTCAAATTGGCGTCCCGTCTGCGGCGAACGCTGAATTGCTGCAACATCGACGCATCGCCAAGACGCCTGCCGGGCTGCGAACAAATGATTGCAGCCAGATCCAGGGCATCACGCAACCCGAGATTGAATCCCTGGCCCGCAACAGGATGCAAGGATTGTGCAGCATTCCCGATCAACGCGACCCGCTGTACCACGTTATTGCTCAATTGGCGCAACTGCAACGGAAACCCCGTCCGTCGCCCCACCTTGACCAGTTGCCCGGCCCGCCAGCCGAATGCCTGCTGCAAGCGGGTCAGAAATGTCGAATCGTCCCATTGCAGCACTTGGGGAGCCAAATGTTCGGGCTGGGTCCAGACCAGCGCGAAACCACTTTCCTTAGGCAATAGCGCGATGGGGCCCGCCTGGCTGAAACGCTCGTAGGCAATCCCCCCGTGCGGCCTATCCGCCCAGACGTCAGCAATGATTGCGTGTTGCCGGTACGGCTCGCTGTAGTGCTGGATGCCGGTCAGGCGCCCGACCGCCCGTCCCCCGTCAGCCAGCACCAGCAACCTGGCAGTCACGTCCCGCTGCACTCCGTCTTCGACAACTGAAGCCAGGGCATAGTGTGCCAGTGTTTTTAATGACTGCAGTGTAACGCCAGTCCGGTAATCGCTATCGCTGGTCAGCAATCTTTGCTGCAGCGCTGTCTGCAGCCGGCCAAAGCTGACCACATATCCCAATGCAGGCAGTCCCATTTCTGAATGGGTGATTCTGACCCTGCCCAACGCTCCCTGCTGCGACACATGCACGGATTCGATCGCCGTAGGTTCGGATACGTCTTGCCACACCCCCAATGCCGTCAGACCCTCAACACTCCCCCACGCCAGAGCCAACGCCCTGGGATCGTCGCACACCATGTCGGCACGCGCCTCGATCAACCCGACACACAGACCGCTCCCCTGGAGCGCCAGTGCCAATGCCGCCCCGACAGGCCCGCCTCCCACAATCAGGACATCATAATGATCCAGCATCAGCAGCGTTCCACTGCCATAGTAGATTCGATTTCGGCAACGGATTTGGGGGTTCTGGCAGTGAGTACCTCGTGCCCCCCTGCCACGATGGCGACATCATCTTCAATACGGATTCCGATATTGGCCAGTGAGGCAGGGACATTATCTGCCGGGCGCAAATACAAGCCAGGCTCAATAGTCAACACCATTCCAGGCTGCAACTCTCGCCACTGCCCGTTCAATTTGTAGTCACCAACATCATGAACATCCATTCCCAGCCAATGGCCGGTACGATGCATGTAGAACTGCTTGTAACTTTCACTCTCAATAACCGAATCGGCCGATCCCTGAAGCAGTTTCAAATCCAGCATACCCTGCACCAGAACCCGCAGCGCCGCATCATGCGGGCCATTCCAGCCGTTGCCTGGCAAAGCAGCATCAATGGCTGCCAACTGGGCTGCCAGCACGATTTCGTAAACATCCCGTTGAGCGGCGCTGAAACGGCCATTGGCCGGAAAGGTACGGGTAATGTCCGATGCATAGCCATTCCATTCACACCCCGCATCGATCAGCAACAAATCGCCGTCCTGAATCCGGGAACGGTTTTCAACGTAATGTAAGACGCAGGCATGTGAACCACTGGCCACGATACTGCTGTAGGCAGGAAAACGGCTTCCCTGACGATAAAACTCATGCAGCAGTTCCGCTTCAACCTCGTATTCATACAGGCCGGGCCGGGTGAATTGCATGGCACGGATATGCGCGTCACGGGCAATCTGCCCGGCATGCCGCATGATCGCCAGCTCGTTCTCATCCTTGATCAGACGCATTTCATGTACCAGCGAACGCAGGTCACAAATGCCGGCAGGAACCTGAATACCCGTGCGAATGCGGCTACGCACCTCATTTAACCAGCCAATCATTCTGGCATCCCAGACGGCATCAGCACCCAGCATGGCGTAAAGCCTCGGCTGGTTCTCCAGCAACAATGGAATGCGACGGTCAAGCTCATCGATTGGATAAGCTTCGTCAAACCCAAACTGTTCCCGTGCTGCATCGGGCCCTGAACGAAATCCCTCCCAGGTCTCCCGCTCAGGATCCTTGGCCCGGCAAAACAGTACACTTCGGCGCTGCTCACCTGCAATCAGGACCATCACAGCCTCAGGCTCCGCAAAGCCGGTCAGATAATGGAAGCTGCTATCAAACCGGTAGGGAAAAGATGCGTCAGCATTACGGAACAGCTCCGGCGCGGTGGGAAGAATCGCGATCCCTTCGCCCATTTGCCCGGCAAGCCGGGCGCGACGGGTAATATGCATGGCAAGCGACATGAGTCAGGTTCACAAGTAGTTTTGCCGCCGGTCTCGGTGAACGACTGGCGGCTGTGGTTTCCAACGTCGGGGCATCGCAGCCCCGCCATGTAAGGAAAGCGCTGATTGATTCGGTGAGCGGGATGAAGTACAAGGAGCCAGGCGAACAGAGCGTTGCGTGGCCACTCCACTAGGGGACACTTCGCCAAGAGGCTGGACAAGCAAGACCAATCCTATGGATAGGCCAGCTTTCGAGCATCGCGCAAGAGCAACCGAGGCTTGCTTAGCGGATTGCCTGCCTTGGGTACGCTGCAATTCGTCCGCGCAGCCAATCAATCAGCGCACCCTTAGTCAGTCCGGCAAAATATTCCCGACCAGCTCAAGATCAAATCCGGTCATGCTGGGCATCTTGCGCTCGGGCGCCATGACATGCATCCGGGTAACATTCAGATCGCGCAGGATCTGGGCCCCGATGCCATAATTGCGCAGATCCCACTTCTGCCGGGGTTGCTCCTTGTTGGGCAGCAATCTGGCCAACAGATCATCCGTAGACTCGGGCCGGTGAAGCAGAATGATGACACCTTTGCCAATCTCGGAGATCTTCTGCATTGCCTGGCTAACACCCCAGGAATGAGTCTTGTCGGAACTGTCGAGCAGATCCATTACCGAAAGCGGTTCGTGTACCCTCACCAGCACATCCTCTCCCGCCTGAATCTCCCCCTTGACCAGCGCAAGCTGCAGGGTATTGGCCGTCAGGTCGCGGTACACAATCAGATCAAACTCGCCGTGAGCCGTCTGCAGCTTGCGTTCCACCACTCGCTCAACCAGGGTTTCGTGCTGATGGCGATACTGGATCAGGTCAGCAATCGTGCCAACCTTGAGTTGGTGTGCCTCGGCAAAATGGATCAATTCGGGTAATCGGGCCATAGTGCCGTCATCGTTCATGATTTCACAGATTACCGATGCCGGAGTCAGGCCGGCCAGCGCCCCCAGGTCACAGCCCGCTTCGGTATGGCCAGCCCTTACCAGCACTCCACCATCCTGTGCCTTCAGTGGAAAGATGTGCCCGGGCTGCACCAAATCTTCCGGCCTCGCATGCTTGGCCACCGCCACCCGAACCGTACGCGCCCGATCTGCTGCCGAGATGCCAGTCGACACCCCTTCTGCCGCCTCGATCGATACGGTAAAGTTGGTTCCGTACGAGGTGCCGTTGCGCGTCACCATCAGCGGTAGCTCAAGCTGTTGACAACGCTCGCGGGTCAACGTCAGGCAGATCAGTCCACGACCATGCTTGGCCATGAAGTTAATGGCCTCCGGCGTGACATAATCCGCGGCGATGATCAAGTCGCCTTCATTTTCTCGGTCTTCGTCATCAACCAGAATCACCATCTTGCCGGCACGGATATCAGCAATGATGTCCTGAATCGGGGAAATTGCGGGGTTGGTCATGTTGATCCTCAAATCAGCGCATTACATCAGGAAAAAAGGCGTCAGCAGGAGCCCGAAGCGTAATGGCTTACCGTTTCGCTGACTGGCTTCAAGGGGGCAGACTGTAACACAGCTATTCCAACGACAACGCCACCCCGAAGGATGGCGTAGCAGTTGGCAAAAGCCAGAGGGTCAGAAGACAACCTGGCGGTTCGGCCCGATCGGCGCAGCCTCACCAATACGCGCTTCGGCTGTCGGATCCTGAATCCAGAAGTAATAATATTCGCGAGCCAGTTGTACGAAAACCTGCTGTCCCTCCGCTGTACTGAACAGTGGCAACAACGCCTCGACTGCGGCTCGGTAAACTTTCGGAGATGGATCGTGCTCCCGCGACACATACAGCAACAACTTGAGCAAACGTTCCCTGACATCAATAGCGGCCTGGGACAAGCCATTGGTGTACAACTGGGACAGGTAGCGTTCCAGCGCCGGGGTATCGGGGCACACCCAGTCGACGTCGGCGTCCATCTGCATCAACAAGTCGGTCAAAGAACCCTTGACGGTCACCAATACCGGAGCGGGCTCGAAAATATCGGCACTGTTCAGTTTAACCAGCGATTTCACATCGCCGATCCAGAAGTTGTAGTACTCACGCGCCGCTGTCTTGAACATGGCTTGTGACGCTTCATCGTCAGGAAAATTGCGCAACACATCATCAACCGTCTGACGATAGTAATCGCCATTCAACGGCTGATCCTTCAACGCGCTGGTCAGGTGACGAAGGAAGTGCTTGCGCAGATTGATATCCTTGGTCGACGCACCTTTGGATCGAAGCAGCGCCACATAGGCTTCCAGCGGATTGCTGTTGGTGTCCTGTTCGTGCTCGGCAGCCATTATCATTGGAAAATATTGTCAGTTGAAAAATCAGCTTCTGTCCGCAAGAGCATTCTGCTGCCCCAGGGTGCTACAGCCAAGAAAATAATACAGGAGAAACATGCATCACGCATAACCATGTGCGCATTCTGAAATGCGTATTCTAGCCCCCCGGACTCGATCCGGGGCTCGGCCGTCCCGCACATAAGCAAACCACACTTTTCAGGATAATCAGCTGCTATAAAAAGTCAAACACGATTGCATGACGAAAGCATTTCACGCGCATGCTGGCGGGTTGTATCGGTAATATCCACACCACCAAGCATCCGTGCAATCTCGTCAATCCGACCTGCCTGGTCCAGTTTTTCGATGCGGGACAGCGTCTGGCCTTCCAGCGCAAGCTTCTCAACCCGCCAATGATTGTTTCCATATGCAGCCACCTGAGGAAGGTGTGTCACGCACAGCACCTGATAATGCTTCCCCAGTCGCCTGAGCAACTGTCCGACCACTTCGGCCACCGCACCACCGATACCGACATCCACCTCATCGAATACCAGCACCGGGACGGATGCCACCTGCGACACCACAACCTGCAACGCCAGGCTGATGCGTGAGAGCTCACCACCCGACGCCACCTTGCCCAAGGGTCTCGGCACCATGCCGGTATTGGCTGAAACGAGAAACTCGATCTGCTCACTACCTGTCGCAGCCGGTGCAACGGGTTGCAGTGACACCTCGAACCGGCCCCGATCCATTGCCAGCGAACGCATCTCACCACTGACACGTTCGGACAGCGCCTGTGCCGCCTGGATACGGCCTGTTGTCAACTGGCTGGCCAAATCCCGATAGGCTTTCTCAGCCTCTTGCTCACGAGCCTCCCAGTCAGCATCGGTCTGCTCTGTGCCAAGTTGCTGCAATCGGCCTCTTTTCTGCGCCAAAACCCCCTCTAGTTGCTCAGGAGAAACCCGATACTTGCGCGCCGCGCCCAGAGCGGCATCCAGCTTGGCATCAATCGCCTGCAACCGTTGGGGATCCAGATCGATCCGCTGTCCATAACGCCTGAGCGTCTGGGCGGCCTCACGAATCTGGATCTCGGCAGAAGCAAGCATCTCCGCCACCTCATTCAAATGGGTGTCGAACCGGCACAAATCGTTCACGCAATGCAACGCTGCCACCAGGGATGCGACGCAGTTGCCATCGTCATCGCTCAACAGGCCGGCCGACTGCTGGCATCCTTCGATCAGGCTTGCCGCATGAGCGAGGCGGGACTGCTCAGATTGCCACTCTGCCCAGTGTTGCGCACTGCAATCCAGCGCTTCCAGTTCCTGAACCTGCCACTGCAACTGTTCTCGCTCTGCTGCATACGCAGCGGCATTCTGTTCGTGCAGCACACGCTGCTTGCCTGTCGCAACCCAGCCAGAGTAGGCGTCGCGAACTCGCCTGGCCAATCCGGCCTGTCCAGCGTAGGCATCGACCAGTTGTCGTTGACTGTCTGCTCGCAACAAAGACTGATGCGCATGCTGACCATGAATATCAATCAGCAACTCGCCAACGTCCCTGATCTGCTGCAACGTAGCCGAACGGCCATTTATGAATGCTCGCGAGCGCCCTCCAGCATCAACTATCCGCCGCAACAACAAATAGCCATCATCGTCCAGATCCTGACTGACCAGCCAGTCACGCGCCGCTGACGCTGCGGCCAGATCGAATTCAGCCTCGATCTCGGCCCGCTCACACTGACTGCGAACCATGGATGCATCGGCTCTTTCTCCCAGCACAAGCCCCAATGCATCCAGCAGGATCGATTTACCCGCCCCAGTTTCGCCAGTCAGTACCGTCAGACCAGCGGCAAAATCCAGTTCCAGCCGGTCGACAATGACAAAATCCCGAATACGCAAACTCACCAGCATGGCATCAGCCCGATTCCGTTTCCCTACAGGAGTTTTTCGCCCCAATGAAGCTTGTGGCGCAACATATCGTAATAACTGTAACCAGTCGGGTGCAGCAGTCGCAATGAATGCCGGTAGCGACGAATGTGCACACGATCCAGTTCATGCAAATTGAAATGCGACTGATTGTCGAAATGCACCCTGGCTTCGCTGCCACGCGTTAACAAAAACTCCACCAGCACGTTATCGTTGACCGCAATCGGCCGGTTGCTGAGCGACTGCGGGCAAATGGGCACCAGTGCAATCGCCGGTAGCGTCGGGTGCAGGATGGGGCCGCCGGAAGACAGGGAATATGCCGTCGAACCAGTCGGTGTTGCCACAATCAACCCGTCCGACCGTTGGCTGTAAACAAACTGATCGTCAATGAATACCTCGAATTCGATCATGGAACCCAATGCGCCACGGCTGAAAACGACATCATTCAGTGACAAAGCCCGAAACACCTCCTGCCCCTCCCGTAGCACCACAGCTTCCAGCAGGATTCGCTCCTCAGGAACACACTCTCCGTTCAGAATGGCGCCAATCGACTGCGTCATTTGGTGTAGGGGAATGTCCGTCATGAAGCCAAGCCGACCCTGGTTGACGCCAATCAGCGGTGTTCGATAAGGGGCAATGGAACGGGCAATCGACAGCATGGTGCCATCCCCACCCAATACGATTACCAGATCCGCCACCCGACCGATAGCCGAAGCAGGAACCGGTTGGTAGTTGCCAAACAGATCGGCGGGTATGCTACCTTCTTCGACCAGCACATTCACCCCGCCGGCACTCAAAAACGAAGCAAGTTCCATCAAAGGTGCAACGATTTCCGGCTTGCCCTGCCGGGCAACCAGCGCAACCCGTTTGAACAGAGAATTCATTTTTTGTAATCGCCCGGTCTGGTTCATGCTTGCAAACTGCAGTCTAGTGTTTGACCGGATATCCCACAGCTATCCGGTCCGATCAGGTATAGAAAAACAGGAATCACCCGCTTGATATCCGGCAGCGAGGCCTTGTCCTCACCCGGATGGGTGCGAATGCGAAATGGGCTGCGTAAAGGGCCGGGGATGATCGTATTGATCCGGAACCGGGGCAACGTATCCAGTTCGGCAGCCATGATTGCGGCCCAAAATGCTCCAGCATGCTTGGATACGGAAAAACCACCCCAGTACGGAGTGGGCACTGCTGCGTGGGTTTCCGACACATAAACCACCGAAGCATCAGGGCTCGCCTTCAATAGCGGCAGGGACAACCGGGTCAGAGCAGCCGGCGCTGCAGCATTGACACGAAACATCTGAAGCCATTCATCTAGCCCCTCTTGCCCCAGCGGGCACAGGCCGGGGCACGCGACGGCACAATGCACCAAGCCATCCAGCCGCCCCAACTGGCTGTCGATCGCCTGAATGACTCGCTCGAAATCGGCATCCGACGCCTTGTCCAGATCCAGCGGGATAGCCGCAGGTTGGGGTCCGCCAGCAGCCTCGATCTCATCGTAAACCGATTCCAGCTTGCGTACGCTACGCCCCATGAGCACCACCGTTGCACCATGCCGGGCACATGCCAACGCCAACTCCCGGCCGATACCCTGACCGGCACCAGTGATCAAGATCACTTTGCCAGACAACAAGTCGTTGGCTGGCACATAGTTCGCGGGCAACATGATTCTGCATCCTCCTCGTTCAGCGCTTCATTCTAGCAGCCTGCCAGGCTTGCTGGCCGGCTACGGGCACCACCTCATGCGTGGCCATTTGCAGCCACTCACAATGGGCTGACCCGCTCCATCGCCCCCATCAACCAAGCACGCGGGTGCGCCAGCAAATCCACATTTTGCGCAATGGTGTCAGACTGATGCGCTGTCGCAACAGACTATCCCATCCTGCCAACCTGATTTCTGCCAAGGTCGTCTCGGCCATCCGACCGGCAGCCATCACGAACCAGACCCGCCGGTGACGGTGCAACGAGCCAGCCTGGTGCAGGGCGCTCATCCAATCCAGCGCAAGACCATCCCATTCGGTTATGGCCGAAATAAACGGCTGGCCCGGCCCTTCTCCTTGCCAGGAGTTCACGGTCAGTTGGCATCGTTGCATCATCGGAACAGGGATCAACATCACACCGCGCCGGGCAGCAGCGGCAACCTGCTGCATCACCTCCAGCAGGGTAATGGCCTTGCCCACAGACCTGACCTCCGCGAGCACCGCCAGATCTTCAATTCCTGCGGCCTTGGCAAGCAAGGTCCAAGGGTCCCCACCCAGACAGTCACAAAACTGCTCGAATGCGGATTCACTTGCCAGCCGACCGGTGTGCAACAACATCTCCACGCCATCACACATCCGGCGCAGTTGCCCGACCAGCTGTGGATCGCTCTGCGCCCAAGGCTGGATCAACACCGTCAGTGGATGGCTGGCGAGTCCCGCAACCGTCTTATCCAGCTCGCCACGCCACCAGTCCAGCTTTGCCAGCGCCACCTGCCCATCCTGAACCTTATCGATTATGTCCAGTAGCTCATGACGCAGCGTCATCACCGCAAGATATCGGCCACGCAAACCGGAGGGTAACCACAAAGACAAGTAGTAGTCGTTGGCCCCCACAGGCGCTATCCGCTCCATGCAATACTGCAAACCATCCACGAATGATTATTCCTCGTGACAAATCTCAATGGCGCCGATTATACCCATGCACGCGAAACCCACCGTTGCAGATTTTTTCAGTCCTGGACCAAACAACGTTCAGCAATTTTGTTTTAGCAGGGTATTTACAAACCCCTCCAATGCGCATAGAATGCGCAGCTCTTCGGGGGGGTATAGCTCAGCTGGGAGAGCGCTTGCATGGCATGCAAGAGGTCAGCGGTTCGATCCCGCTTACCTCCACCAAGAGTCCGGGTCCCCATCGTCTAGAGGCCTAGGACATCGCCCTTTCACGGCGGTAACCGGGGTTCGAATCCCCGTGGGGACGCCAAAAATGCACTCACAGCCACTTTACAAGTGGCTGTTTTTGTTTGAGCAATCGCCGACCGAGCGACTACCATGCCCAACCGGTTTCTATGCCGTCTGGCGGTCACCTTGCTGCTCGCCTACCCCCTGACTTCCCAAGCCGACGAAACGCTTCTCTGGTTTGATTCGCATGGCCCGACCCGACAAGCTTTCCTCGCCATCGACTTCCTTGCCTCGGCCAGCAAGGAAGGACTGAACCCCGAAGACTATGGTGGCAATACCCTCCGCCAGAGAGTCGAAGCGGCTGCCCACGCAGATCCTCAGCAATGGTCAGCCTTGAATGCCGTGCTAACGGCTAGCTTCGAGCGATACCTGAGCGATTTGCGCCAGGGGCGAGTCAGGCCACATCAGGTCGAAGCCCATTTTGGCGCAACTGGCGATCCGTTCAATCCACAACGCCTGCTGCATACCGCACTGGCCAGCCAGCAACTGGCCGAAACGGTTCAGGCGACCTCCCCCTCGACCCCCCAATATGCCAGCCTGCGACTGGCGCTTGCACGCTACCGGACTCTGAGCCACCACCCCGCACTGCAACTCCCCCTCCCGGCATTGCCAGGCCGCAAGCTCCGACCCGGCGAACACTGGGATGGATTACCGATGCTGGAGGCAAAATTAGCTGCACTCGGGGATCTCACCAAACAACTGAGTATCAGCTCCATTTATCAAGGGCCGCTGGTTGAAGCAACCAAGCAGTTCCAATTGCGCCACGGACTGGAACCAGACGGCATCATAGGCAAGGGCACATTGGAACAACTGAATACTCCAATCAGCAACCGTGTTCGCCAGATCGAACTATCGATGGAACGGTTGCGCTGGACGCCATTGCAGATCAGCGAGCGGATGATCGTGGTCAATATCCCGGAATTCATGCTGCGCAGCTATGAGGCGGACGGCAACGCCACCCATTTGGCGACCTCGATGAGGGTCATTGTTGGCAAAGCGATAAAAACAAAGACCCCTGTATTCAGCGAAGAACTTCGCCACATCGAGTTCAGCCCGTACTGGAACATCCCCTCATCGATCGCCATCAAGGAAACCGTGCCGCGACTACGACACGACTCCGAATATTTTGAACGCCAGGGCCTCGAGTTCGTCGATTCACAAAACAGAACACAGAACACCTTGTCGGCCGAGGCACTGGATCAGGTCGAACAGGGCCGCTGGCGGCTCCGCCAACGCCCCGGGGATCACAACGCACTTGGCCGGATAAAGTTCGTATTCCCCAACAACAAGGATATTTACCTTCATCACACCCCCTTCGTTCGATTGTTCGAACGCTCCCGTCGTGACTTTAGCCATGGCTGCATCCGGATCGAAGATCCGGTAACACTGGCCAAATTCGCACTCAAGAACATGCCCGAATGGACCGAATCCCGCATTCGGAAAGCGATGCGCGGAATAGCACCTTCCACGGTCAAGCTGAAACACCCCATACCCGTGGTGATCGCCTATGGCACCAGCCTGGTTCGCCGCGATGGGCTGATTTACTTCTTCCGCGACATATACGGGCATGACACGATTCTTGAAAAAGCGCTGGCCGATCGTCGCCGCACACTCCGCTTACCTTTTTCTGGAAATTAATCCAGACTGACAGCATTCATCGCCAGAGGTAGCTTCCATGCGCACTCACCAGACCGATCTCTCCCGTCGTTTCTTTTGCAAGATGGCTACCAGTTTTGTGGCCAGCTGCTGCCTCGCCCCTGGTATGGCAGCCGGCCATCAGAGCACACAGGATCCGCAGCCAGTCGAGACATCAGTTGTGCCAGCGCAACAAGAACTCTCGTTCGAGCACCTGCATACCGGAGAACGCCTCGACATTGCTTACGCAATCAACCAGGTCTACCAACCTGACGCGCTGCAAACCATCAATCATTTCCTGCGCGATCACTACACCGGTCAGGCCGGGTTGATTGATCTGGCGCTGCTGGATCTGTTAAGCCGTTTGCGGCAATGCTCCGGGACGCAGACCCCCATTCAAGTCATATCGGCTTACCGTTGCGCCTCCACCAACTCGACACTACGGCAGTCCCGCGGTGGCGGCGTAGCCACACGCAGCCTGCATATGGATGGCAAAGCCATCGATATCCGCTGCCCGGATATCTCTCTGGAGTCCTTGCGTGATGCAGCCCTGTCCTTGCGTTCTGGTGGAGTAGGCTATTATCCCAGCGACCGCTTCATCCATATTGATACTGGCAGCCCTAGATACTGGCAAGGCTGATACCCTGCCCTTCATATCATTAATTTTTCTTAATACTCCATTGACCTTGTAGCAAGACAGCCAATGTCATCATGTATCCCATCGTGCAGCGCAGTGTTGTTCGCGCACTTGGCCCGGTGAAGCCCTTGATTCACCCCTTTTCACTTGAATCCGGCCCACAGCAGCGGTTGGCATTGAGGGTGCCTGGCAAAGCCGAGGCACCTCTTTTTTTCCCCTCTGCATGAAGGCAGTGATTCTGCTACGATTCCCTTGCCGGCAACCCTGCCGCAAGCCTCCTAACTGACAATGGTGCTCAAGGAGCTCATTTTGCAGAAAATGTCTGCAAAGCCGATTCTGATCGGCATCATTTTTCTGGCGACCGGCAACACCTGGTCTCAACCCGACCCCCCTCCCACCCAGCATCAATCTGTTCGGAGCCAGGTCAGAGTGTCCCAGCTATTTGGCTGGCAACCCTTGGACAATGAACACATTCTGCTGTGGACCGGCAAGGAAGAGGTGTGGCGCTTGGGTGTTGACTCTCATTGCGCCAGCCTTCTCAAGACCCGAAATATTGAAGTTACCAGTGACACCCGGCACATCAAGGTTGGCCGGGATCAGATCCTGACCGGCGAACAAAGCTGCACCATTCGCGAGTTTGCTCTGCCGGAAAAACAAGAGCGAAAGAAGTACCGCAACCCACGAAAAGGCTTTCTGGCTACACTACAAACCATTGAACCGGCAGGGTCTGCGAACGATGTGTACTCTGGAGAAAGCCGGTAAGCCATGCGTCTTCTGCTGATTGAGGACCAGGATGACACCGCCGGATTTGTCCAGCGCGCACTAAGGGAAGCCGGCCACACTTGCGACCGTGCAGCCGATGGCAAGGAAGGGCTGTTTCTGGCGACAACCGAGCGTTACGATGCAATCATCCTCGATCGAATGCTACCCAAAGTCGATGGCTTGACATTACTACGAACGCTTCGCACCTCGGATCGCTCGACCCCGGTGATCATACTCTCGGCACTGGGGGATATTGATGAAAGGGTGGAAGGGCTGCGTGCCGGTAGTGACGACTATCTGGTTAAGCCGTTTTCTACCATCGAGTTGCTGGCACGGCTTGAAGTAGTAACCCGCCGCTCGCGCGCGGAAAGCGCACCTGACCCTCACCTGATGAAAGTAGGCAATCTCGAATTGAACCGCCTGTCACGCACCGTCCGGCGTGGTGATCAGCCGATCGAACTGCAGCCGAAGGAATATCAGTTGCTGGAATACCTGATGCGCCACGCTGGCCAGGTCGTCACACGAACCATGCTGCTGGAGTCTGTCTGGGAATACCACTTCGACCCAGGGAGCAACGTCATTGATGTCCACATCAGCAAGTTACGCAGCAAGATTGACCAGCCCGACCAGCCTGCATTGTTGCATACCATACGGGGCGCGGGATACCGTTTGGTAGACGATGCATCTTAGTCCCTTTACCCGTTTCGCCATTCTGCTGCCCACGGTCATGCTGCTTGGCGTGACCCTGTTTGCCACCGTCAGCTATGACGAAACGCGAAAAGTAATGATTTCCGAATTCCATGCTGCGCTACGGGAAGAAATCACGGCTCTTGAAACCATCTATCAAATTCAGGGTTACAAAGCGCTGACAGCGGTGGTTGCTGCACGAGCTCGGGCCAATCGCAATTTCATGAACGATGAGGCCATTGCGGTATACCTGCTCACTGATGCCACCGGCAACAAACTGGCGGGCAACCTGGACTCCTGGCCGGCAGGGGTCGAGGCGCAAGACGAGAGTTCGGTTCAATTCATCGAACCCAGAAGCGGTGATACGGTGGTGGCAGTCCTGTTTCTACTCTATCAGGATCAACGGCTACTGGTCGGCAGGCGGGCCGTTTTTGAACACGTTGGACAACATCTGTGGCGCAATTATGCCCTGCTCGTTGGCTTGGTTGTCTTGGTTTCCCTAGTGGGCGGATGGTGGTTTACCCGCGGTTTGCGCCATCGCCTCGGGCAGATCAGTGCAACCGCTGAACGGATCAGGCACGGGCATATGCACGAGCGGATTCCACAAACACGCAACAAGAATGAAATTGAGCGCTTGATCCGGCAACTGAACGCCATGCTTGAGCAACTGGAAATCCTGGTCAACCACGCACGCAACACTTCAAGTGCAATTGCTCACGACCTGCGTCACCCAATCAATCGCTTGCGCCATGCACTGGAATCATTGGCAGAGGACACACAGGATCCGGCCACCATTGTCCGGATAGAGGAAATACTTACCGATATCGACTCTCTGCAACGGACCTTCCAGGCAATCCTGCGTCTTGGCCGACTAGAAGCAGGCGCCTATCAACTGAACCTGGAAGCAGGTGATGTGGCAGAAATCGTTGCCGATGCCATCGCACTCTACGAACCCATGGCAGAAGCCCAGCATCGCAGGATTCAGCTGTCGGCAGAATCCATGCCAATGGAAGCAGATCGACCGCTTCTGTTCCAGGCTCTGGCCAATTTACTGGAAAATGCCCTGCGATACGGCACTGGAGATATTGATGTCAAGTGTGGACAACAAATGATCAGCATCCGGGATCATGGGCCGGGCATCCCAGACTCTGACTTGCAGGATGTACTCAAGCCATTTGTCAGGGTCGATGAGAGCCGCAACCGGCCCGGCAGTGGGCTAGGGTTAAGTCTGGTAAAAGCGATAGTGGAGGCCCACAACGGCCAAATCGAGCTAAAAAATGCAGGCCCTGGGCTACAGGCAACATTACGATTCAGCCAACAAGGCTGATCAACTGCAAACGAAAGCAACCGGGTCATCGGTAACGTCAACCCGGAAGCTGTCGTTACCGCGACAGACATGGAATCGCTTACCCCTGATAAGGATGGCGCAACACAATGGTTTCGTCCCGATCCGGGCCAGTCGAAATAATATCTACCGGAGCCCCACAAACCTGCTCAATGCGCTGCAAATAGCATTTGGCGTTTTCTGGCAGATCTTCGTAACGCCGGATGCCAACAGTCGTTTCAGTCCATCCGGGCAACTCCTCATAAATCGGTCGGCATTCCGACAATGACTCGGCCCCCACAGGCAGGATATCGCTTAATCCACCATCGCACTCGTAGCCTGTGCACAGCTTGATGGTTTCCATCCCGTCCATCACATCCAGTTTGGTGACACACAAGCCAGAAACACCATTAATTTGAATGGAGCGCTTCAACGCCGCGGCGTCGAACCAGCCACAGCGCCGTGCCCGGCCAGTTGTCGAGCCGAATTCGTGCCCGCGCGTTGCCAGATATTCGCCTGTCTCGTCAAAAAGCTCAGTCGGGAATGGTCCGGAGCCAACCCGCGTGGTATACGCCTTGGTAATTCCCAGGACATAATGCAGCATCTGTGGTGCCACGCCAGCACCGGCGGCCGCCGCACCCGCACTACAGTTGGAAGAAGTGACGAAGGGATAGGTGCCATGATCGATGTCGAGCAAGGTTCCCTGAGCCCCCTCAAACAGCAGGCTACGTCCCGCCTGGCTCATGTCATGCAATGTGCGGGATACGTCACCGACCATCGGCCGGATTCGCTCTGCCAAGGCCAAGGTCTCATCCAAGGTTTGCTGGAAATCAACCGGCTCTGCCTTGTAATAGTGCTTTAATACAAAATTATGGAAATCGAGCACTTCACCGAGCTTGGCAGCGAAACGCTCCCGGAAGAACAAATCCTGCACCCGAATGGCACGCCGGGCCACCTTGTCTTCATAGGCTGGGCCGATGCCACGACCGGTTGTGCCAATCTTGCCGGCACCCTTGGCTGCTTCACGCGCCAAGTCAACTGCACTGTGATACGGCAGAATCAAAGGGCAGGCCTCGGAAATCGTCAGCCGATCAGCCACCGAAACTCCTGCGGATTCCAGCTCATCCACCTCTTTCAGCAATGCTTGAGGTGAGAGAACAACGCCGTTGCCAATAAAACACGCCACGCCCTCACGCAAGATGCCGGAAGGGATCAGATGCAGCACCGTTTTATTGCCACCGATCACCAGTGTGTGACCCGCATTGTGCCCACCCTGGAAACGCACAACCGCCTCGGCATGATCGGTCAACCAGTCAACAATCTTGCCCTTGCCTTCATCACCCCATTGGGTGCCGATCACAACAACATTTCGTGCCATTACAACCTCATTGATAAATTCACACCAATACTCAATCACATCCTATAGTGGCTGGATGATCCAGCACCCATCCGACTGCACCAACTCACGATCACAGGCCGGATCACCTTGCCTGCCTTCAGCAGGAAAACCGACAATCACGACTTCTCCCTGTGCACGCAGGGCGCTGACCGAGGCCGCGAGCTGAAGATCACCAGTCTTCCAGGGGGCTAGAATCGCGTTGGCTGCGACTGGGGCGTGAGCCCCTTTCAGCAATTCCCGCAAGTCAAGGCTAAAACCGGTCGCAGGGCGACCACGGCCAAAGCGGACTCCAAGATTGTCATAACGCCCCCCCCTGGCAATGCTGTTTGGCCAGCCCGGGGCATAAGCGGCAAAGACCAAGCCACTATGGTAGTGTGCACCACGCAATTCGACCAGATCGAAGTACAACTCAACGTCTTTTTGCTGCAGCAGTTTCCCTAACGCAGCCAACTGGTCGAGCGCGGCGAGAACACCATCCAGAGGAGGCAAACCCTTGCGCGCCTGTTCGATGACATCTACGCCACCATGCAGCGTCGTCAACAGCCTGAAGCAATCGGCCGTAGCGCCGGGTAACTGCTCAAGAACGCTCTGGGTCGAGGCTTCGTCCTTACCTTGCAAGGCGGCAAACAACTGCTGCTCAACTGAATCTGAAACACCAAAATGCGCTATCAGGGCCCTGAAAATACCAATATGGCCGATATCCAGTTGGATTGCCCCAACCTCAAGCAGGGACAACGCATCCAGCAAGACGCCAATAACCTCAACGTCAGCCTCAACACCGGCATATCCATAGATTTCTGCACCGAGTTGCAATTGCTCACGACTGCCCAGCAAGCTGACGGGTAGCGTGTGGAGTACGCTCCCGGCATAGCACAAACGAACCACGCCATCACGATTGAGCATATGGGCATCAATCCGTGCGACTTGTGGTGCAATATCGGCCCGCACACCCATCTGTCGGCCAGACAACTGGTCCGTCAACTTGAAGGTGCGCAAATCCAGTTCATGGTCGGTCACCAGCGATTCCACAAATTCGATCAATGGCGGGCTCACCAACTGATACCCATGCACATGAAATAGATCAAGTAACGCACGCCGGCGCTCTTCAACCAAGCGAGCCTCTGCGGGCAAGATATCGGCGATATATTCTGGCAACAACCAAGAGTGCATTTGCAAAAACTTTCTACAGGCAAACAATCGCTGCCCAATCAACTGGTGCAGTACAACACCAACAGGCCAATCATGATCGACAACAAGCCCATGAAGCGGAGCTGGCCATCATTGAACGACATAAGCCGTGAAAACGTTTCTCGCCACGTTTTAGGTAATAACAGCGGCATCGCACCTTCAAGTATCAACATCAAAGCCAATGCTGGAAGGAGGTGATCCAGCATTGGCTATTTGCCTGCCTTGCCACTGCCAGGGCTCTTCAGAAAACGGAAAAACTCAGCTCCCGGCTCAAGCACCAGGACATCCGACTTGCTGCGAAATGATTGGCGATAAGCTTCAAGGCTTCTATAAAAAGCATAAAATTCAGGGTTCTGGCTATATACTTGGGAGTAGATCGCAGCAGCCTTGCCGTCTCCCTCGCCTTTCAGCTCCTGCGCCTTTTTATAGGCGTTAGCCAAGATAACTTCCCGCTGACGATCCGCATCGGCCCGAATTTTCTCGGACTCAGCGGCCCCTTCAGACCTCAGCTCATTGGCAACCCGCTGCCTCTCGGCACGCATCCGATCATAGATCGACCCGCTGACATTGGCAGGGAAGTCCACGCGCTTCAGTCGCACATCCATCACTTCAATGCCCAGCTTTGCCGCGTCGCGATTGGCCTTGCGCCGCAACTCGAGCATGATTTCCTCGCGCTTGCCAGAAATCACCTCCGCAACGGTCTTGGTGCCAATTTCTTCTCGCAACGCGGAATTGATTGTCTGCCGCAGACGATTGGCTGCTAATCGTTCGTCTCCGCCAAAGCTCTTGAAATAGGTTTCAACGTCGACAATACGCCACTTGACATAGCTATCCACCAGCACATTCTTCTTTTCAACGGTGTTAAACCGTTCGGGCTCGTCGGCCTCAATGGTCAGAATACGCTTGTCAAAATAGCGAACATTTTCGAATAGAGGTCTTTTGAAATGCAGGCCGGGCGTTTTTACAACCTGAGTGATTTCCCCGAACTGGATCACCATTGCATACTGGCGCTGATCAACACGAAAAGCGCTTATCCAGAGCACCAGACACGCCAACACAAACACAGCCAGTGACGGCATCAAACGGCTTCCATTCATGATCATCGCCCCTCTCGCTCACGGCTACGCAAAGCGTCGCGACCCCGAGCCGCTTCGGCTGCGGGTTCCGTAGCACGGGCACTGGCCTCCTGCCCAACAGCCGATGGAACCTGCCCCTGGCCAGTCGACCCACCAACGGCTGACGAAGTCTGCATCAGTTTATCCAGCGGCAGATACAACAAATTGTTCCCGCTCTTTTGATCAATCAGAACCTTGCTGCTGCTGCTCAGAATTTGCTGCATGGTGTCCAGATACATTCTGTCCCGGGTTACCTGAGGTGCCTTGCTGTATTCAGTCAGCACCTGCCGGAACCGGCTGACATCACCTTCGGCCTGCACTACGACGCGCTGCCTGTGGGCATTGGCTTCTTCTTCAAGCCTGGCAGCCAGACCACGCGCCTTGGGAATTACGTCATTGGCATAGGCCTCACCTTCGCTCTTCAGGCGATCCTTATCTTGCCCCGCCTTGACCGCATCGTCAAAAGCGGCCTGAACCTGCTCTGGCGGTTGTGCATTGGACATATTGACTTTGGCAATCAACACGCCGGATTGATATCGATCCAGAATCTGCTGCATCAGGCGTGCAGCACGATCGGCAATCTCTGCTCTGCCCTCATTCAGGATAAAGTCGATCTGACTTTTACCAACCACTTCCCGAATGGCAGTCTCCGCAACCTGGGAGACGAGATCTTTGCCATCCAGGTCGCCGTTACGATTATTGAAGAGAAATGCGCGGGCATCCTTGACGTTGTACTGAACGGAAAACTGCAGGTCGATAATATTCTGGTCGCCGGTAACCATCAGCGCCTCTTCCGGCACCTTGTTGCGCCCGCTGTTACGATGGCCGACTTCTACGTTACGCACCATGGTCAGGTTGACAATCTCGTGGCTCTCGACCGGACTAGGCCAGCGCCAATGCAGCCCTTGCTCAGTTGTTTCGACGTATTGGCCGAACCGCAGCACGACACCCTGCTCTCGGGAATCAACAACATAGAAACCGGAGGCCAGCCAGCCACCTGCCACCAGCAAGGCCAACAAGCTGGCGCCACCGGCGAATAACGAACCGGCACGCCCTGAAGATGGAGGTGCACCGTCGCCACCTTTGTTGTTGCCGAATAATCCGGACAATTTCTGCGTCAGTTTGCGCAGGATCTCATCCAGATCCGGCGGGCCATCGTTATTGCCCTTGTTGCCCCATTGCGGATCGTTTTGTGCCATCGGATTTCAATTCACGGAAAATTCAGAATGACCCGGACAGTCAATGCCCGGCTGGCTGACGTGGCAACTGGCGGCGAATTCTCTCAGAGCACCGCGCAACAAATCCAAGCCATCACCCGTCATCGCACTCAAGTATACGGTGCGGAGTTTACCATACTCATCACGGTCAATCTTTGGCGGCAGGCCCTTCAGATCGATCTTGTTCCATACCAGCAGTTGCGGCAAGGAGTCTGCGCCGATCTCATGCAATACCAGATTTACCTGTTCCATCTGCTGGTCGCGCGCGGCATGACTGCAATCCACGACATGCAGTAGCAAATCGGCGCGCAATGTTTCCTCAAGCGTGGCCATAAATGCGGCCACCAGAGAATGAGGCAGTTGTCTGATGAATCCAACCGTATCGGAAAGTACAACGGAGAGATTTTCATCAATAAACAAACGCCGGCTAGTAGTGTCCAGAGTTGCAAACAACTGATCCGCCGCGTAGATGTGCGCCTTGGTGAGTCGATTGAACAACGTGCTCTTTCCGGCATTGGTATAGCCGACAATCGAAACGGACAACTCACCCGCACGGTCACGGCTTCTGCGCTGAACGGCCCGTTGCTTGCGAAGCCTGTCGAGCTTGTCCTGTAGCAGCTTTACACGCTTGCCGATCAGGCGCCGGTCGGTTTCGAGCTGGGTCTCACCCGGCCCTCGCAAACCGATTCCACCTTTCTGGCGTTCAAGATGTGTCCATCCACGAACCAGCCGGGTCGAAATATGCTTGAGCTGGGCCAGTTCGACCTGCAGCTTGCCTTCGTGACTTTTCGCCCGTTGCGCAAAAATATCCAGGATCAAGGTGGTGCGATCTACAACCCTGCACTGTAACTCCCGCTCCAGATTGCGTTCCTGCGCTGGTGACAGGGCGTGATTGAAAATCACCACGTCTGCTGCATATCCGTTGGCAGCTGCGGCGATTTCCTCGACCTTTCCCGAGCCGGCGAAGGTTGCAGGATCGGGACGGCTACGCTTGCCCCTGACCACGTCCAGCGTATCAATACCTGCACTGGCGGCAAGTTCTTTCAATTCAAGCAAGGAGTCGAGGTAATCAGGATCGCCAAAATCCAGACAAACCAGAACGGCCCGATTGCCACCTTGATGTCGTTCAAACACGGCAAGCTCTTGTGACTGCGCAGAAAAGACCAACGCACATTGAGCTGCTCAATGTGCGTTGAGAAAAGCAAAGTAGATACTCGCTCAGTTGTCGGCACCTGCAGGCTGGCCTGGCTGGTCATAAGGGATGCTGACAGAGCGTGCCGGAACCACCGTTGAAATAGCATGCTTGTACACCATTTGAGTAACGGTGTTTTTGAGCAGAACAACATACTGATCAAACGACTCAATCTGCCCCTGCAACTTGATGCCATTGACCAAGTAAATCGAAACCGGTACATGCTCCTTGCGCAGGATATTCAGAAACGGGTCTTGTAACATCTGCCCTTTGCTACTCATTGTTATTCTCCCAATTCATGTGGTGTCAGTTGCGACGGTCGTCGAAACTTTACTGCAATTCGGTTTAATGCGCCATTCATTTGTCGCAGCGCAACAGAGATGGCTCACGGGACGGGGCCATCACTCAATGAGCGGAGAACGGGTTGCCAGCGATCTTGAACTGAATCCGCAATGGCGTTCCCTGCAGCTTGAATGCCTCAACAAAACAGCGCTCAAGGTAGCGCCGATAGCTATCGGGTACGCTATCCAGCGCCGATCCGTGGATGATGATCACCGGGGGATTGACTCCTCCCTGGTGTGCGTAGCGCATCTTGGGGCGATGAAGGCCGTTCCGCGGGGGTGGCTGCTTCTGCACTGCAGCCAGCAAAACCCTGGTCAAACGCGGCGTAGCCAAGTTTGACATTGCGGCACAATATGCTTCGTCGATCGATCTGAACAAGGCTGCGACCCCTTGCCCTTGTAATGCCGATATAAAGTGAAGGCGGGCAAACGAGAGGAAACCGAGCTTGCGTTCAATCTCGCGCTTGATCCAGTCTCGCTTGTAATGATCCAGATCGTCCCACTTGTTTACAGCAACCACCAAGGCTCGCCCGGTTTCCAGAACGAAACCCGCAATACTTGCATCCTGGTCAGAGATTTCCTGACGTGCGTCGAGCACCAGCACAACCACATTGGCATCTTCAACAGATTGCAGTGTCTTGATGACCGAAAACTTCTCGATCGCCTCGTTTACCTTGCCACGGCGGCGAATGCCCGCTGTATCGACAATCGTGTAGTGCTTGCTGTTACGCTCGAAGTCGATATGAATACTGTCCCTTGTCGTACCTGGCTGGTCAAAAGCAATCACCCGCTGTTCGCCGAGGATGGCATTAACAAGTGTTGATTTTCCGACATTCGGCCGGCCAACAATGGCAAACTTTGGATGCTTGACCTCTGCCTCTTCATCCTCGTCGGGGAAGTCGGCCAGAACCAAGTCAATCAGCTCACGCACCCCCTGGCCATGCGCGGCGGAGATCCCATAGGGATTGCCCAGGCCCAGTTCAAAGAACTCGGCTGCCACCTGCTCAGCATGACGGCCATCCGCCTTGTTGACGGCGAGATACACCGGGCGGCCGGATCGGCGCAAATGGTCTGCAATCACCTTGTCGTGTGCCGACATGCCACTTTTGCCGTCCACCAGAAAAACGACCGCATCGGCCTCGTCCACAGCCTGCAAGGACTGTTTGGCCATTTCATGAAAGATGCCGTCTTTGGCAACAGGCTCGAAACCGCCGGTATCCACGACCAGATATGGCTTGCTACCCAGTTTTCCCTGTCCATAGTGCCGGTCGCGGGTCAAGCCTGGGATGTCAGCGACAATCGCATCGCGGCTCCGGGTCAGGCGGTTGAACAAAGTGGATTTTCCGACATTGGGTCGCCCCACTAAAGCAATAGTCGGTTTCACGGCATCTCTTTCAGATCAGGGCACACAGCGCCCTTGGCGATTGACAAAAACTCGGGAGGGCAAGTATTCATTTGATGGCAAAAAGGAACAAGCCGCCTTTTGCGGTCTGGATCAACACACGATCATCAACGATGGCAGGAGCGATCCGGATAGCCGAGCCATCGGTCTTGGCCCGACTGAGAAAGGAACCATCTTCGGCTGACAGCAGGTGTACTACTCCCTCGAAATCACCTACCACGACGTGGCGACCCAACAAGGCGGGAGCCGTCACCCCCCGAGCGAACAGCAGTCCCTGCTTCCAGAGGTTGCGGCCGCTGTGCTTTTCATACGCCAGCACCGCGCCGAGTTCGTCGGTCACATACACATTCCGATGATCAATGGCCAGTCCATAACTACTTGGCACGTCGCGGCTCCACAACGCGTTACCGCTCTCAAGGTCGACACAAGCAACCCGCCCCTGATAGGCCACGGCACAAACCATTTTGCCATCGGACACCGGAGCAGACGCCACATCGACAATGCGCTCCAGCTCGGTTGCTCCGCGTGGCAGCATAATGGGCGCTTCCCACAGCACGCCGCCATCCGACAGGCTTAACGCCACCAGTTTGCCACCGGGCATGCCGATGATCAGTTTCCGTCCGACAACCAGCATTTCTCCTTGCGAGCGCAGAATCAGCGAAGGCAGCGATCGTTGATAGATCCATCGCCTGGCACCATCACGGATATCCAGTGCAGTGACGCTACCATCGGTCGCACGAACCAATACCAAGCCGTTAGCAATCACCGGGGCGGTCAGCACCTCGCTATTGACTCGCGCCAACCAACGCTGAACACCGTCGACACCGACCGACAGCACCTCGCCCTTGCCGGTAGCGATGATCAGCGATTGCCCATCTCCGGACACCCCGCCTGACAATGGCTTGCCCAGCTTGAAGCGGGCTTCCCTTTCTCCATCAGCCAGTCGAAAGCCAGCCAGCTCGCCTTCGGCCGACGCAGCAAAAACTTTGCCTGGAGCCGAAAGAGTAGGTACAAAACGAAAATCTTCAGCATTTCCCACTCGCGCCCGCCAGAGCAAGGGAAGCTGATTGAATTCAGTAATCTTTGGCAGTTTCGCCGGCTCCGGCGCGTTGTCAGTTGCAGCGCATGCAGCCAGCGTGACAGCCAGACAGGCACTCAGCAGCCGGAAGTGGCGCCGCCTCACTTGCCATACCCCAGTGAATCCATCTTCATCTGCAACAACGAATACTGAATGGACTGTTTCTCTACTTTGTTGATGGCAATCTCAAAAGCCTTGGCTGCCTCAGGCAACTTGCCTTGCGCCAGCAGAATGTCCCCGCGCATTTCGGCATATAACGCCATGTAAGCGTCATCGGGTTTGGCTTCAATGGCTTTCAACGCCTCTGGGTACCGCTTCTCATCCAGCAGGATGGCTGCCATCCGCAATCTCGCCAGATCAGCCAGATCCGGTTCTTTGGCGTTGGAAATGACCCACTGCAGTTGTTCACGAGCCAGTTTGTAGTCCTTGCGCGCCATCGCTTGTTGAGCGATCAGCAGGCTGCCGCGTGTAGCATAGGGTGTAGCGTGAAAATCGTTGCGCAAGCCGGCCACCAGTTTGACTGCATCCTCCGGCTTACCCGTGCGAACACTCTCTTCCAGCTGGAAATAGCGGTCCGATGCTGCCTCAGCCTGTTTCAACTGATAACCGTGCCACAGCTTGCTGCCAACGATCACCGCAACGGCAGCAAGCAAAGCGACGAGAATGGGTGTACCCCAGCTTTTCCAGAATGCCTTGATATTGGCGATCTGTTCCTGTTCCTGCAAATCGTATGCAGCCATGTCAACCTACCATTCGTTCAATAAATCCGATCAATGAGTCAATCGCCACCAGTTGCTGCCCCCCCTCGCCACGCAAGGGCTTGACACTTATCGAGCCAGCAGCGATTTCATCGTCCCCGATGATCAGCGCAACGGCCGCACCGCTGGCATCCGCCTTGCGCATCTGCGACTTGAAGCTACCACCTCCGCAATGCATCTGCACGGACATACCCTGCTGGCGTAATAGCTGAGCCGTTTGCAACGCTTGCCGAGTGGCGGCTTCGCCAAAGCAGGCCAGATAGACATCCGGAGAAGGCTGGGTAACCTCGATTTGCTGCTCGCGCATCAGCAATAGCAGGCGTTCCACACCCATGCCAAAGCCACACGCAGGCGTCGGCTTGCCACCCAGCATCTGCACCAGACCATCGTAGCGCCCACCACCGCAGACCGTACCTTGCGCCCCCAGCTCTTGGGTCACCCATTCGAAGACTGTCAGATTGTAGTAATCAAGACCTCTGACCAATCGTGGATTGATCGCGAAGGGAATGTCTGCGGCCCTTAACAAGGACTGTAACGACTCGAAGTGTCGCAGGGATGAGTCTCCGACATAATCGATCAGGCGCGGAGCCTGTTCGACCAGTTCCTGCAGGGCGGGATTTTTGGTGTCGAGCACTCGCAGCGGATTGGTTTGCAGCCGCCTGCTGGCATCCTCGTCCAGCAATGCGGCGTTTGCCTCCAGATAGCGAATGAGATGACCGCGATGCAGAGCGCGTTCGTCTGCCGAACCAAGGGTATTGAGCTGTAGTTGTATATTGCGCAACCCGAGCCTGCGCCAGAGGTCAGCCGACATGGCGATCAACTCGGCGTCAATATCGGGGCCATCAAACCCCAGCGCCTCGACGCCGACCTGATGAAACTGACGATAGCGGCCTTTCTGTGGCCGCTCATGGCGAAACATCGGCCCTGCATAATAGAGACGCTGCGCCCCTTGGTGCAACAGATTGTGCTGCACCACTGCTCGCAGGCAAGACGCGGTGCCCTCTGGCCGCAAAGTCAGCCTGTCTCCGTTCAATGCGTCTTCGAAACTGTACATTTCCTTTTCGACAATATCGGTCACTTCGCCAATTGAACGAACAAACAGATCGGTTTTTTCGACAATGGGCATGCGAATGTTTCGATAACCATAGGCAAATGCCCATTTTGCAATAGTCGACTCAAAACGCTGCCAGCAGACGGATTCATCGGGCAAGATATCATTCATGCCACGGATGGCTTGGATCGGGTTACTCATGAGTGGATACTAAACTGGGCAAGAAAAAGCTCTGACGGCATCACTGACAACCGTCAGACAGGTTTAATCGGAATGACTACCGGTGGAGTAACGCTGGCAGACTGGCGCTGCAGAGCAATACGGGCGCGGATCTGCCGCTCCATTTCGTCTGCGATTTGTTCGGCTTCTACTTTGTGGCTGGGCTTGCCGTCAACATAAAACAGGTTGGGTGAGCCGCCCGCCACTCCGAAATCTGCTTCTTTAGCCTCTCCCGGCCCATTTACTACACAGCCGATAATCGCAACGTCCAAGTGGTCGTTGATGTCTTCCAGCTGCTCCTCCAGGAGGTTTACCGTACGAATGACATCGAACTCCTGACGGGAGCAAGATGGGCAGGCAATGATATTGATCCCTTTCTTTCGCAGATGCAGTGACTTCAGGATATCGAATCCTACCCTCACCTCCTCAACGGGATCGGCGGCCAGCGATACCCGGATGGTGTCGCCAATTCCCTCAGCCAGCAGCATCCCGAGCCCGATCGCCGACTTGACGGCACCGGACCGGAATCCGCCCGCCTCGGTAATACCCAAATGCAACGGCTGCTCGATTTGCCGCGCCAACAGGCGATAGGCTTCGACCGCCATGAATACGTCAGATGCCTTGACGCTGACCTTGAAGTCCTGAAAACCAAGCCGATCCAGAATATCAACGTGACGTAGCGCCGACTCGACCAATGCTGCCGGTGTCGGCTCGCCGTACTTCTTCTGCAGATCCTTTTCCAGCGATCCGGCGTTCACGCCGATCCTGATCGGAATACCATGATCTTGGGCAGATTGAACTACGGCACGAATCCTGTCTTCACGTCCGATGTTGCCCGGATTGATCCGCAGGCAGTCGGCACCCAGTTCAGCAACCCGTAAAGCGATCCGGTAATCAAAATGGATATCCGTGACCAAGGGAACCGGAGAGCGTTTGCGGATTGCGCCGAAAGCCTCGGCAGCATCCATTGTAGGCACCGAGACACGAACGATATCGGCTCCCGCCGTCGCAACCCTGTTGATTTGCCCGACCGTCGCATCGACATCACAGGTGTCGGTATTGGTCATGGTTTGCACCGAAATCGGCGCCCCCCCTCCAACCAGCACATTGCCGACACGAATCTGCCTGCTGGAGCGCCTGGGAATGTCTACCTGGAACATGAATGAATCCGGAAAGCCAGAATAATGAAATGCAGCATTTGTTTCAGTCCAACGTCAACCGGGCAACGTTGATCTTGATGTGCTTGGCCAGATCGATCGGCTGGCCATTATAAGAGAGTTTCACCTGAGCCGCATTGCCGATCACCAGTTTGAAGGGCGCCTTTCCCTGAATGGTCTCTTCGGCCCCTGGCCGATATAGCTTGGCCACGACACGGCCACCATCGGCATCAATGATCTCGACCCAGGAATCACCAGTAAAAGCGAGCTGGATGCCGGATCTCAACACTCCACTCTGGCCAGAGAGATTCTCAGCCAAGACAGGGTTTGGCTTGCTGGCAGCCTCCTGCAATGGCTCGGCAGACACAGGAGGCACCTGCTCAGTCGTGCCCGCTAAGGCTGCCGGCGGCATTGGCGCCGGTTGCACGATTGGAGGCAAGACAGACTCAACAGCGGCAGGTGGGATGGGCATCGGCGACTCTAAAGCTGGAGTGGCAGGCTCCATCGTCACCAGCGGCTCGCTTGCGGTCTGTGCATTCAACATCCAGGCAGCTCCCCCCGCTACAGCCAGAGCAACCAAGGCAGCAATCAGGGCCACCTTTACCGGAAAGCCACGCCTGGGGCGCAAGTAATCCGATCCGGCACGTTGCGGCAGCTTGATCAGCGTGGGCGCTTTCGGCTCGGCCTGTGCGGAGACCGACATCTGTGGCATGACCGTCTCAGGAGCCCCTTCAATCATCGCCAGTAAAGGAACTGCGTCCAGCTCAAGCAAGCGCGCGTAATTGCGGACAAAACCACGGACAAATGTCAGGCCGGGCAGTTCACTGAAATGCCCCGCCTCCAGAGCCTGCACCTGGCGCCTGGAAAGCTTCAGATTCGCAGCCACCTCATCCAGACCCAGCTGCTTGGCTTCACGAGCCTGCCGTAGCAGCCCCCCTGGGCCGGCCTGCGTAGTGGTCAGTACATCATCCATGATCATTGCCGTCCATTCAGCAGCTCAGCAGTTTCCTTTGCGTCTGGAAACTGCTTTTTCAGCCTGTCGGAATAAGCCGCTTCAGCATCCCGGTCACCCAGTTTGCGCTCGACCCGGACGGCCAGCCAGAGCGCAGCAGCATCAGGCTCGGCAATCTTGAGCAGACGCAACAGGTAACGCCGGGCGTCACCGGGCTTGTCGGCCCGCAAGCTCTCGTTGGCAAGGTGCCACAACGCAGGCGAGTGCTCGGGGCGCAGGGTCAGAGCCTTCTCGAAATAGGTCGTGGCCACGGCCTGATCGCCAGCACGCATGGCACAGACTCCCGCACTGGTCAGCACCTTCTCCGGCGCCGGATACAGCGGATTGCGCAAGGCGGAACGGAAATACGGCAGCGATTCGCCCGCTTTGCCCCGTTCACACAAAAACCAGCCGTAATTATGATTTAGGTCAGAATCATTCTCCTGATAGCTCAATCCTTTGCGAAAGGCTTTCTCGGCTGCTTCGTCCTCGCGCAACTCAGCGTTGATCAAAGCCAAGGCATTGTAAGCAGGCGCATAATCGCGCTTGGATTTAAGGGCGATATTTGCCTCGTCAAGCGCAATACCATACTGCCCACGAATGAAATACTGCATTGACAGCTCGGTGTGTATCTGCGCACGGGACAAAGAGCGGTCTTCAGCAAGTGCCGGCGACAGCAACAACACACCGGCAAGCAAGGCAAGCAAGCGCTTTTGACTCAAGACCGCACCTCCACGATACGACGAACCTGGCGCTTGGTCCTGTCAGCCACCTGACCGGCCAGTTGGCCGCAAGCGGCATCGATGTCGTCGCCACGGGTCTTGCGCGTTGTAACGACATAGCCTGCCTGCTGCAGTATTTCACGAAACCGCCTGATAGCGTCAAAACTGGATCGGCGGTACCCGGCACCCTCAAACGGATTGAACGGGATCAAATTAAACTTGCATGGCACATCACGCACCAATGACGCAAGCTGGCGGGCATGGGCGACGGTATCGTTCACCCCATCAAGCATCACATATTCGAAAGTAACAAAATCACGTGGTGCCTTTTCCATATAACGGACGCAGGCGGCCATCAACTCTTGCAAAGGGTACTTACGGTTGATGGGCACCAACTGATCGCGCAACGTGTCATCAGGCGCATGCAGGCTGACCGCGAGCGCAACCGGCAGATCATCACGCAGACGATCCATCGCCGGCACAATACCTGAGGTAGACAAGGTCACTCGACGGCGCGACAGGTTGTAGGCGCTGTCTTCCAGCATGATGCGCATGGCTCGCACGACATTATCGTAGTTGGCCAGCGGCTCCCCCATACCCATCATGACCACGTTACTGATTACCCGCTCCCCTTTCGGGTCACGACCAAGCGCCCGATTGGCCCACCACAACTGACCGATGATTTCTGCAGTAGACAGATTTCGGTTGAATCCCTGTCTACCGGTCGAGCAGAAAGTACAGTCAAGAGCACAGCCTACCTGAGACGACACGCACAAAGTCCCCCGGTCGACCTCAGGAATGAAGACCGTCTCAACCGCGTTATTGATGCCTACGTCGAGCAGCCATTTTCTGGTGCCATCGCCAGAGGCCTGCCCGGCAATCATCTCGGGCACCTGGATCGTTGCCTGGTCTTGCAGTTTCTGGCGCAGGCTCTTGGCGATATCGGTCATCGCATCAAAGCTGTCGACGCCAAAGTGATGCATCCAGCGGAACACCTGCCTGGCCCGAAACGGCTTTTCGCCGATCGAGGCAAAATACCCAGTCAGGCTATCGAGATCGAAGTCGAGCAGGTTGGTCATCATGCGCCAGACAGATCAGCTACCGTACACTTCGGAAGCCGGAAAAAAATAGGCGATTTCGATCGCCGCATTCTCTGCACTGTCCGAACCATGAACCGCATTGGCATCAATGGAATCGGCAAAATCAGCACGGATCGTGCCTTTCTCTGCCTTCTTGGGGTCGGTTGCCCCCATTAACTCGCGATTCTTGGCGATCGCAGACTCCCCCTCCAGCGCCTGGATCATTACCGGCCCCGAGACCATGAAATCGACCAGATCCTTGAAAAAAGGACGCTCTTTGTGAACCGCATAAAATCCTTCTGCCTCAGCACGCGACAGATGCTTCATTTTTGCAGCCACGACCTTCAGTCCGGCAGCCTCAAAACGTGAATAAATCTGGCCGATAACATTTTTGGCAACAGCATCCGGCTTCACAATCGACAAGGTACGTTCAACAGCCATGCAAATCTCCATAAAATCAATGAATAAAAAACAAAAGTGAAAGTTTCTTTTACGTTTACCCTACAACTGCTTATAAAATAAACGCGACCCGTGATCTTAACACAGCCGGATCATGGGCAACAGATTGCCTACACAGGAAGCGAGCACCGATGACGGACAACGAAAAAACAGCAGATCCGGAGCTGGAAAAAGAACAAAAAGAGATCAGGCAACGACTGGTTCGCCGTATTGCCGTAGCTATCGGACTGATCGGGGTAGCGGCAATCAGCCTGCCATTGCTGGATAAGATCAGGCCGGAATCTCGCCGCATCACCCCACCACCGGCAACCGACGCCCAGACAACACGCCTGATCGGCACCACTGACAAGCCCGCCCAGCCAGCCCCCCCAGCCCTCGACACCACAGAGACAGCATCAGCCGCCCCCCAACAAAAGCCGGCGGAGCCCGTTACGACTACAGAAGATAATGCCGCGGACCAAGCCCCTGCCCCCCCCGAGAATCCACCCTCTACAGGTAACGAATCACAACCCGGGCAGCCAATATCTGACAGCAGCCCAAAGACAAACGGCATTCGCAAGCAAGCCGCGCCAATAAGCGCAGCCCCGCCTTCAGAACAACCCGTCCCGGCCAGCAAACCTCAACCCATTACCACCCAGCCACTTGCCACGAAACGGCCGGAGGCACCCCGTATCGAACACCCCAAGCCCACGGCGCCGACCAACCCCATAGAACCGATAGCCCCCCCCCCTGCCAGCGCGGCGCAAACACACACACCCTCACCGGCCGGCAGATCAGAACAACCCACTCCCCCTGTTGTTCAGCGCAACAAAACCATTACGGCACAGGGCTACACCGTGCAACTGGGCGTTTTTGCCAACTACGCCAACGCCAAGGCACTGCAACAGAAGCTGGCAGCCAATGGCATTCCGGCACAACTGGAAACCAGGGTTCAACTTGGCCCGTTCAGCAACAAACAAGAAGCTGACGATGCCTACCGGCGAATCAAGCAACTTGGGCTGCCCGCTGTTATTGTTGGTCAATAGCCGAGCCGATGACGGCACAAAAAGCTGAGAATCCAATCAGCAATACGTAGCGGCCCAACAAAAAAACCCGATCAAACGATCGGGTTTTTTTGTTGGGCCGGGAAGATGCCGGATCAGGCCATGGCCTTGATCGCTGCCGACAAACGGCTCTTGTGGCGAGCGGCCTTGTTCTTGTGAAAGATTTCCTTGTCCGCGATACGATCAATAATGCTCACCGACTGCTGAAACACAGTCTGGGCAGCAGTTTTGTCGCCAGCCTCAATAGCTTTCAGAACCTTCTTGATTGCGGTACGGAATGCAGAACGCTGCGCAGCATTGCGCGCACGTGCGCGATCCGCCTGGCGTGCACGCTTTCTTGCTTGTGCGCTGTTTGCCATATCACTCGACTCCTAAAATGTGGCGTATTCGAAAAACGGCAGATCATACGGTGTATCGCCAAACATTGCAAGAACGCTTATCATCGTCGCCCTCATCCGTCCCGTCGAATTTCGAATCAAGCACATGAACCTACTCAAGGTGCTGGCAACAGTCAGCAGCATGACTCTCGTCTCCCGCATTCTCGGCTTCGCCCGTGACGCAATCATTGCGCGCGTTTTCGGCGCTGGAGTCGCAACTGACGCATTTTTTACCGCATTCAAACTGCCAAACCTGTTACGCAGGATCTTTGCCGAAGGCGCATTCTCGCAAGCATTCGTACCCATTCTCGCCGAATACAAAACCCGCGAGGGCCACGACCAGACGCGCGCACTGCTCGCCAATGTCGCCGGATTGCTATCGCTGTCACTCCTCGCGGTTACGATTATCGGCATCCTGGCTGCGCCGTGGATCATTTATGCAACGGCACCCGGCTTTGCCAGCGTTCCGGAAAAATTTGACCTGACGGTACAGTTGTTGCGCATCACCTTTCCTTACATCCTGTTTATCTCGCTGGCATCGCTGGCCGGGTCGGTGCTGAACACCTATCAACGGTTTTCCATTCCAGCATTCACCCCCACCCTGCTGAACCTGTCATTCATTGGTTGCTCGCTGCTTCTTGCGCCGCACTTTTCCCCGCCCGTGCTCGTGCTGGCCTGGGCGGTTTTCGTCGGAGGCATATTGCAACTGGCCTTTCAGCTCCCGTCGCTCGTTCGGATCGGCATGCTGCCCAGACCTCGCTTCAACTGGAAAGACAGCGGCGTCCGACGTATTCTCGGCCGAATGGGGCCAGCAATATTCGGCGTATCCGTCGGACAAATCAGCCTGGTCATCAACACCATTTTTGCGTCATTTCTGGTCAGTGGCAGCGTTTCCTGGATGTACTACGCAGACCGCCTGATGGAATTCCCGACCGGCGTCTTGGGCGTCGCCCTTGGCACCATTCTGCTGCCCAGCCTATCGAAACACTACAGCACACAGTCGACCGAGGCCTATTCGCGCCTGCTGGACTGGGGCCTGCGCCTATCCCTCCTGCTGTCACTGCCGGCAGCCGCTGCATTGGCAGTTCTATCCGAGCCACTCATTGCCACCCTGTTCCAGTACGGCAAGTTCAGCACCAATGACCTTGAGATGACGCAGCAAGCGCTCATCGCCTACAGTATCGGGCTGATCGGATTGATACAAGTCAAGATTCTGGCCCCTGGATTCTATGCCAGGCAGAACGTCAAAACACCGGTCAAGATCGCCATCCTGTCATTGGCCGTCACTCAGGGAATGAATCTGCTGTTTGTATGGCACCTACAGCACGCAGGACTTGCACTGGCCATCGGCCTTGGATCGTGCATTAATGCCGGGCTACTGTACAACGCGCTCCGGCGCGATGGCATCTACTCTCCACTCCCCGGCTGGAAGGCATTCTTGCTCAAGATCACCGGAGCAGCCGTGTTCATGTGCCTGGTGCTCTGGCTGACAGCCGGGCAGATGGGAAGCTGGCAATCAGGAACCATGCCGTTACGGCTGGCGCGGCTTTCGCTGGTTGTAACCGCTGGCGCAGGCAGCTATTTCCTGCTTTTGGGCCTGATGGGACTGCGACCCCGCCAGTTCATGCGGCGCGAGCCATGAACCGATCCTGGGGCCGTGGGCAATCACTGTTGCCCGTTGACAAAGAGCCGTCTTAGCGCGGGCAGATCCAGTAGTTCGATCTGGCGATTATTGACGAGGATCAGGCCATCATCCTGAAAGCGAGAAAACAGTCTGCTGACCGTTTCCAGCTTTAACCCCAGAAAACTGCCGATTTCTTCCCGGGTCATCCGCAGATTGAACTGCCGGGGTGAATACCCTCGACATTGAAACCGCTGCGACAGGTTGAGCAGGAAAGCAGCAAGCCTTTCTTCAGCCTTCATGTTTCCCAGCAACAACATAACACCATGATCGCGCACGATCTCGCGGCTCATCAGCTTGTAGAAATGCCGCTGCAAAGCTGGAATCTGCTGCGACAGCGACTCCAGCCGAGAAAAAGGCAACTCGCACACTTCGCCATCTTCGAGAGCGATAGCCGAACAGGTATACCGCTCCGTACTGATGGCATCCATACCGATCATCTCGCCGGACATATAAAACCCGGTAACCTGCTCCCGGCCATCCTCCGAAACAACGCTGGATTTAAAGCAACCCGCCTTGACGATATACAGAGCCCCGAATGCCGCGCCGGCACGGTAGAGAAACTGCCCTTTCCTGATCGACTGCCCTCGCTGGATCAAGCGCTCAACCGCAGCCAGCTCGGTTGGGCTCAACCCCAAGGGAAGGCACAGCTCACGCAGGCCGCACCCGGAACAGGCGACCTTGAGTTGGTGAGCAGACACACCCTGGAGTGCGGCGGTGGCTGGAGGAGGCATGCGAGCTCCGGGTTTTCCCTGAAAAGGGCTCAACTATGGCATTGTTTTTGATTCATATCAAACCGGCCGACACAGGCAGCTGGCATAGTGGGATCGCTTAATTTCTGCACGCTGGTCAACGCCATGCCTCATACCGACCTCACCCCTATCCCGGGCGATGATTTCTCCTCGATTGAAGTTGATCTCGAACTGATCCGGAGACTGGATAAAAACGGCCCAAGATACACGTCTTATCCCACTGCGGATCGTTTTGTCGAAACATTTGCCGCTGACAGCTATCAGCACTGGCTGCAAAAGCGAAATATTGGCGGCATTAATCGCCCATTGTCCCTGTATTTTCATCTGCCATTCTGTAATACGATTTGTTATTACTGCGCTTGCAACAAAATCATCACTAAAGATCGCGGCCGCTCCGGCAAGTATGTCAAATATCTGATCCGCGAGATGGACCTACAAACCAGTTATCTGGACGGTGACCGGCGCGTAGCCCAGTTGCACTGGGGAGGCGGGACGCCTACATTTTTGGCCGACGACCAAATGGCCGAATTGATGCAGGCCACTCGTGAACGATTCGACTTGATTGATGACGGAGAGTATTCAATCGAAATCGATCCGCGAAAAGTCAGCGAAGACACTGTCTCACTGCTCGGCCAGCTAGGTTTCAATCGGATGAGCCTGGGGGTTCAGGACTTTGACCCGCAGGTTCAGCAGGCCGTCAACCGTGTTCAAAGTGAGGAAGAAACGCTGGCGGTCATGCGCGCAGCACGTCTTCACGGCTTTAAGTCGATTAGTGTCGATCTCATCTACGGCTTGCCACGCCAGACCATCAGCAGTTTCAATGGCACTCTGGATCGCGTGATTGCGGCCAATCCGGATCGGCTATCGATTTACAACTACGCCCATCTACCCGCCTTGTTCAAGCCCCAGCGACGCATCAATGAGGCTGATTTGCCTGATGCTCAGACACGGCTGGACATCATGAAGCTGGCGATCAAACGCCTGACCGAAGCGGGCTATCTTTATATCGGCATGGATCATTTCGCAAAACCGGATGATGAACTGGCCATCGCCCAGCGACAGGGACGACTGCATCGCAATTTCCAAGGCTATTCCACACACGCGGATTGCGACCTGATGGCGCTGGGCATTTCAGCGATCGGCAAGATCGGCCCGACATACAGCCAGAATGTCAAAACCTTGGACGATTACTACGATCGCCTGGACAGACAGTCTCTGCCCATCATGCGCGGACTCGAACTGACGGCCGACGATCTGTTGCGCCGGGCAATCATTCAGTCCTTAATGTGCCAGTTCGAAATTGCGTTCGAACCGGTTGAAATTTCTTATCTCATTGATTTCCAAACTTACTTTCAGGAAGAAATTCGATTACTGCGAGAGTACGAACGAGAAGGAATGTTACTTATCGGGGATGGCTGGATCACCGTCACGCCCAAAGGCCGGCTACTGATCCGTACCATCAGCATGGTGTTTGACAAATACCTTCGCACCGAACGGGAACGACAACGATACTCAAAAGTGATCTGATTGTTCCGGGGGTGTGATATCGTCCCGACCCTGCTCCCGGCCAGCGATCAATCGGATAGCGCCACCCTTGCTCGACTACAGTCTTGCCTCCCTGTTCATCGCCGGACTGCTTGGCGGTGGCCACTGCATGGCCATGTGCGGCGGCATCGTTAGCGCCCTGTCTCTTCCGAGTGATCCACAGCAGCCCTTGTGGCTCAACCGAATTCTTTACAATGTCGGCCGGATCGGCAGCTACGCAACCGTTGGCGCGCTCGCCGGCATGCTGGGAAGTGCCTCGGGACTCTTGGGCCAACTACCCCTGGTTCAGGGGATATTGCATATCGTCGCCAACCTCATCCTGATTGGCTTGGGGCTGTATGTGGCGGGAATATCGCCCCTGATCATCCACCTCGAGCGGCTGGGCTCCCCGGTCTGGCGATATCTGCAGCCGCTGGTACGCCAACTGCTGCCGATTCGTCAGCCGTGGCAGGCTATTGCGGTTGGCGCGGTGTGGGGGTGGCTTCCCTGCGGGCTGGTTTATACCGCGGCCATCAGCGCCCTGGCCACCGCGAGTGCCCAAGAGGGCGCATTGGTCATGCTCGCATTTGGCTTGGGGACATTACCGAACCTGTTGATCCTTTCGGTTGCTACCAGCAGAATACTGACAAAATTTCAGCAACGCAGATGGAAAACACTGGCCGGAGTGACTATTTTCTGTTTCGGTATATATGGCCTTTGGCAAGGAGCGGCCGCGCTGCTGGCCCGCTAATTTGCTTTTCCCGGCCAAATTATTGCTATAGTGAAGGAATGCAGGCCTGACCGCCTGCGTGAACTTCAAAGTGGACTCAGATATCACAAGACCTAGAAGTCTGGAAAACCAATTAGAGATGCCAACACCTGTCCTCGTATGCGACGATTCCGCAATGGCGCGGAAGATGCTCATCAAGTCACTCCCACCAGAATGGGATATCGAAATCACCCAGGCAGCCAACGGACTGGAAGCGCTGGAAGCCTATCGAGCAGGCAAGGCCGAGATCATGTTTCTTGATCTGACCATGCCCGAAATGGATGGTTATGGCGTACTGGAACAGTTGCAGAAAGAAGGCTTGGATACATTTGTCGTCGTTGTCTCCGCTGATATCCAGCCCATCGCACAGGAACGGGTCAAAAAACTTGGTGCCGTAGCCTTTTGCAAGAAGCCAGTCAACCCGCAGGAGATACAGACCATCCTGAAACAATACGGAATCGTACTATGAGTGCACCAGCCCTGCTCAATCAAGATCAGACCGATGCACTGCAGGAGGTCACTAACATCGCCATGGGCCAGGCGGGGTCATCTCTTGCCGGCATTCTGGGGGTATTCGTTAACCTATCCGTGCCACGCATCCGGGTGCTGGACGTACAAACCATTGGCCAGGCGATTACCGACATGGTTGGCCCGGAAAAGGAAATTACCGCTGCACGCCAGTCGTTTCATGGCACGATGCGTGGCGAAGCGCTGGTCATTTACGATCAGGAAGGCTGCATGGATCTTGCCGACCTGATGGGGTATGAAGAACAACTGGAAGCCGGCACTGAACGCGAACTGCTGCTGGACGTGAGCAATGTACTGGTGGGTGCCTGCCTGGGCGGCATTGCAGAACTACTCGGCGCATCCCTCACCTACTCTGCCCCGTCGATCATGGCTGAGCGCATTCCCGTTGCACGCCTGATCGACCCGAAAAAAATGACTTGGAACTATGCTCTTTTGGTAGAAATCAACTTCACACTTGAGGCACGGAACTTCACATCTCATCTGACATTCCTGATGCCTGAAGAGTCCATTCATTCGATGGGCGAAGCACTGGACAAATTCATGGAATCGTTCTGAGATGAGCCAGGTTCCCGCGGAATTTGCCCCCTTCATCGTCGACCGGGTTGATATCGGGCTGTTCGTGCTGGATCGTGAGCATCGCGTTCTACTGTGGAACCAGTTCATGGAAAAGCACAGCGGCCAGAAAGCCGACACTGTGATAGGCAAGGTGCTGTACGACTGTTTTCCGGAGCTCCCTCGCAAGTGGCTGGAAAAAAAAATCAACAGCGTATTCGTGCTGCGCAACTTTGCGTTTACCTCTTGGGAACAACGCGCTTACCTATTCCAGTTTGCCCACAATCGGCCGATCACCGGCGGCATTGATTTCATGCAACAAAGCTCGACCATCATGCCTGTGGTCAATCACGGGAACACGGTGGAGGCGGTCTGTATTTCGCTGTTCGATGTTACCGACACAGCGATCTATCAACGCCAGCTCAACGAAGCACTGCAACGACTGGAAGAAAGCAATAATCGCGATGGGTTGACCGGCATTTTCAATCGGCGGTACCTTCAGGAGAGGCTGTCGGCAGAATTTGAACGCGCGCGCCGATATGATGAGCCCTTCGCCTTGATCATGTTCGACCTGGATCACTTCAAGAAAATCAACGATAATTTCGGCCATCTTGGTGGCGATGCAGTGTTACGCACCGTCGGCAGCCGGATAACCGAGCTATTGCGCAAACCGGATATTTTTGGCCGTTACGGCGGCGAAGAGTTCATGCTCATCTTGCCGAGCACCGATATCTCAGGTGCGCTGACATTGGCCGAGCGCATCCGTAGCGCTGCACAGGCATCGCCAGCCAATTGGGACGACACCCCGATTCCTTTTACCATCAGCATGGGTATATCCATTTTCCAGCCGCATCATCAGAAACCGGAAGACTTGGTTCATGAAACGGATCTGGCGCTGTATTTTTCCAAGAAGAACGGCAGGAATCAGGCCACCCGCTTTGATCCTGCGGTTCACACCGAAATCGGACACCCCTGACAGCTTGTCGGCTTGAGGCCGATCTGCTACACCCTCACTTTTGCGAAGATTAATCAAACCTGATCAGCAGCCGATATCCTCACCGCTTGCGGATCAGGCACACAGCCTCCGCTGCAATACCCTCTCCTCGCCCGGTAAATCCGAGTCGTTCGGTGGTTTTGGCCTTGATATTGACTTCATCGACGAGTAGACTCAGGTCTGCGGCGATATTGTTCCTCATCTGCGCCACGAACGGCGACAGCCGAGGCGCTTGGGCAATGACCGTGGCGTCAACGTTTACGATCTGATATCCATGGTCGTGCACTATTTTCCATGTTTCGCGCAGCAGTACCCGGCTATCCGCACCAGCATAACGGTCATCCGAATCGGGAAAATGCTGCCCGATGTCGCCCAAGGCCGCGGCTCCGATCAATGCATCGGTAATGGCGTGCAGCAGCACGTCAGCATCCGAATGCCCCAGCAGTCCTTTCGAAAACGGGATATCCACACCACCAATGATCAACCTGCGTCCCTCTACCAACGCATGTACATCAAAGCCTTGCCCGATCCTCATGTCGACTCCTTGCGTCCCAGCACCCACTCGGCAAACGCCAGATCGGATGGGTAGGTTATCTTGATGTTCTGGCTGCTGCCACGAACCAACCTCGGAGAGTAACCCGCAGCCTCAATGGCAGAGGCTTCGTCAGTGATGTCATCGCCTGAATGCTGTTCCAAAGCGGCCGACAACAATCCATAACGGAACATTTGCGGTGTTTGAGCAAGCCAGATTTTTTCCCGAGGAATGGTTTCAGCTATTCGCCCGGAATCCGTTTCACGCTTGAGTGTATCGGCAACGGGCAAGGCCAGAATGCCGCCAACCGGATCATCTTGCAGCCTGTCGATCAGTCGCCGCAGGGTTGCACGGTCAAGGCAGGGCCTGGCTGCGTCATGCACCAGCACCCAGTCGTCTGGCGCAAGGACACCCGACAGGCCACGCAAACCATTACGAACCGTTTCAGCCCGGCTCGCGCCCCCTGAGCGAGTAAAGCACAGTCGCCCCACCGGCACGGGCCAGTCGGCGATATCGAGCCATTGATCATCCGGGCCAAGCACGACATGCACCCTGGAAATTGCCGCATGGGCCAGAAACACCTGTACGGTATGCCAAAGCACGGAATGCCCGGCAAGATGCAGATATTGTTTGGGGATATCCAGCTGCATTCTTGCACCGGTACCGGCAGCAGGAATCAGGGCGACAAGGTCAGCCATGCTGGGCGGATCCCTCTATTGCCAGCCATACGCAGCCGCCCTTGGCGGCTTTGTCCAGGTCGGCCAGATAGCTGGTATGCTCCTTGATCTCGGCATCGCTTGCGGCAACCACCCGCAGATCGCCCACATCGCCAGTGAACTGGTAGGAGACTTCCGGAACCTGAACCTCAGTTTCATCCGGTTCGACCAGCAGCTTTTCCTGGCCGCGAGTCATTGCCAGATAGACCTCAGCCAGCAATTCGCAGTCGATCAGTGCGCCATGCAGGGTGCGGTTCGAGCGGTCGACATCCAGACGATCACACAAGGCATCCAGGCTATTGCGCTTTCCGGGATACTGCTCTTTGGCCATGACCAAGGTATCGATCACCGAAGGGCAATAATCTCGGATCCCAGGCTTGGCGAGTCGCTTGAGCTCGTGATCCAGAAATCCGACATCAAATGGCGCGTTATGGATGATCAGCTGCGCTCCATCGACAAAGCGCAGGAATTCATCTGCCACGACAGCAAAACGCGGCTTGTCCTGCAAGAATTCAAGGCTGATCCCGTGGACTCGCTCTGCTTCCGGGTCAATGTTCCGCTCGGGATGGACATAACAATGGTAGTGTTGGCCGGTGAATTTGCGGTCAACCATTTCCACCGCCGCAATCTCGATCAGCCGGTGCCCTTGTGCGGGGTCGAGTCCAGTGGTTTCCGTGTCGAGGAAAATCTGTCGCATCCGTTCAGCCCCCCTTGCTTGCGACAACACCGGCATTGGCCAGTGCATCGGCACGTTCGTTGAAAACATGGCCGGCATGGCCTTTTATCCACACCCACTCAATCCGGTGACGCTGGGAAACGGTATCCAGCGCCTGCCAGAGATCTGCGTTCTTGACCGGCTTGTTATCGCTGGTACGCCAGCCACGGCGTTTCCAGCCGTGAATCCACTGGCTGATACCCAGCTGAACATATTGGGAGTCGGTATGCACACGAACCTCGCATTCCCGATTGAGCGTGTTCAGTGCCTCGATGACTGCCCGCAGTTCCATCCGGTTGTTGGTGGTAGCCGGCTCCCCGCCGTACAGTTCTTTTTCCCGGTCACCGTAGCGCAACAACACCCCCCACCCTCCGGGTCCCGGATTGCCTTTGCAGGCACCGTCGGTATAAATGTCAACAATCACGCGCTATTCCTCGGCGGCCTGATGCCGTTTTTCTGTTCTGCCAGACTCGACGGCCACCCTGTCAGTCGAAGTCACCAATCGTTTGGGGGCTGATGTAATCGGCCAGGCAGGTGTCAGCATCCGGACGCCCCGAACCCGCTTAACGGCCTGCAGGAAATACACGCCACCACCAACAGGGCCACGCCTGCAACCAATTTGCTCCAGCAGGCGCAGACGTTGCCACCATTGTGGCGATCTGGACGAGGGGACGGAACAACCGACCCGGTCCACCGACACATCCAGATTCATCAGTGCCAGCCAGTCCCGCAGGCGTGGCAGGCCGATGAAATTGCCACACCACGGATAGCCACGCCGACGATGCAACTGGCGCTCCAGCCCCCAGACACTCCACGGGTTGAAGCCAGTGATCATCAAACGGCCTTCCGGCACCAACACCCGCTCGGCTTCCCGCAGCACCTGATGCGGGTGACTGGAGAAATCCAGTACATGAGGCAGAATCAGTAAGTCGATGCTGGCACTGGCCAGCGGTAACGCGACCGGATCACAACGGACATCCGCAATACACGCACCCAACCTGAGACGGTTTGGCATCCGGTTGGTTCGCAATGCGTCAAGCAATGGCAACTCGAGTTGCACCGCATGGAATCCGAATACATCGCTGACCGCGGCATCAAACATGACCTGCTCACGTGCAAGCAGATATCGGCCCAACGGCGATTGCCACCAGTCATCCACCGTATTTAGTTGCATTCAGGGGTGCCCCGTGCCGATACTGTCAGAAACTCATTTACACGCCTACAGAAGGCGGCCCAACCCACCTTTCCGACCAAGATGATAACAGCCATTCCGATTCCCGCCTTTGCCGACAATTATATCTGGCTTTTGCGTCACGACGCGCATGTCTTGGTTGTCGACCCGGGAGATGCCGCGCCGGTGCTGGATTATTGCCAACAGCATCAGCTGACGCTGGACGCCATTCTGGTGACTCACCAGCACGCCGACCACTGCGGTGGTGTGTGTCAGCTGGCACAGCACGCTGGCTGCGCCGTGTTTGGGCCGCAGCAAGCGATCGCAGCCGGAGTGGATCACACCATGGCGGACGGCATGACCATTACATTGGAAGGCTGGCCTGCTGTAGCCATCTGGAGCCTGCCGGGACACACCGCAGACCACTTGGGCTATCTGATCGACAACATGCTGTTTTGTGGTGATACGCTGTTTGCCGGGGGCTGCGGCCGGGTATTCGACGGCACCATCGGGCAGTTGTTCAATTCGCTGCAAAGAATCAGCTCGCTTGCCGAAGATACCCTGATCTACTGTGCCCACGAATATACGATAGCAAATCTGCACTTTGCCCAAACTGTCGAGCCGGGCAACCCTCATATCGGGTTACGGCTGGCTGAAGCCATCCAGGCGAGGTCAGCCGGCCAAGCAACCGTGCCCAACCGGCTGGCCGATGAACTCGCCAGCAACCCGTTCCTGCGTTACGACCATCCATCAGTACGGCAATCTGCCTCGCGTTGGCAGGGTCGCCCGCTGTCAACACCACTGGAGGTCTTTACCACACTTCGTGAGTGGAAAAACCAATTCCGCTGACTGGTGGCGTACTGGAGGCATCGCCCAGGGGCTCATGACAAACCCCTCGGCGTAAGCTGTTCATTTGCCTATGAATTGCTCGAACATTTATTCGCATCTCATTATTTACATTGAACATTTTTGACAATAACTCCAACTGACCGGTAGAATTGTCCCCCTGCCCGATCGAGCAGAGCCCCGTCTTACTGCCTTCCGCCAACCTTGCTGCTGCCTCCCGCGATGAAATCCAGATACCTGCTTCTAGCTGCCGCCATCATTTCCCGCGTTGTCTGTGCCAGCGAAATCGACAGTGCGCACTCCGCTGAGCCCCCTGACGCTCAGCAGCAACTCCCCGACGAACAGGAACAGACCCAGCCCGGACTGGATGTTGCGCCGGCAAATGAACTCCCCCTGCCGCCCCAATCCTGGGAGCCGGCACCGTCGCCGCTGGCATTTGCCAGCTTGTGGGATCGCTTGCGCAACGGTTTTGCCATCCCCAATCTTGATTCCGCCATGGTCAGGGAATGGGAGCAATACTACGCGGCTCACCCGGAAACGCTGTACCGCATCAGTGAGCGTGGGCGACGGTATATGTATCACATCGTCGAGGAGCTGGAAAAACGCAACATGCCGCTTGATCTGGCCTTGCTGCCGATGATCGAAAGCGCCTACAACCCTCGCGCCTATTCACCAGCGCATGCTGCCGGGATCTGGCAATTCGTTCCCTCTACCGGCAAGCACTACGGACTGGAGCAAACCTGGTGGTATGACGGCCGGCGGGATGTCCTCGCTGCGACCGAAGCCGCGCTTGACTACCTCAATTACCTGTACGGACTGTTTGGCGACTGGCACCTGGCTCTGGCGTCTTACAACTGGGGAGAAGGCGCAGTGTCACGGGCACTGGCCAAAAACCGCGCCCGCCAACTGCCAGAGGACTACAGCAGCATTGGCATGCCGGCCGAGACACTGAACTATGTTCCCAAATTGCTGGCAGTACGCAACCTGATTGCCAATCCGGAGGCTTACGGGCTCAAGCTCCCCGCCATTCCGAACCGCCCCTACTTCAGCGTGGTCGATGCACCGCATCATATGGATACCCAGATCGCGGCCAGGCTGGCCGGAATGACGATTGATGAGTTCACCAATCTCAATCCGGCTTTCAACAAACCCATCATTGCCTACAAACCCTCCCGCAAACTCCTGGTGCCTGCCGACCGTGCCAGCGAGTTTTCCGAGCGGCTGGCCAGCTTCGATGGGCAACTGCTCTCCTGGCAACCTTACACAACCACCGCCGGCGAAAGTTACGACCGGATTGCCAGCCGCTTTGGCACCACACTGGCCCGATTGCGAGAGGTCAACAACATTGGCAAGTCTCGCGCTGCGCGTGGCGAAACGCTGATGGTGCCACGATCCGAAGAAATCCTGGCTGGTCAGGAACCAGAAAACACCGAGCCATCCGTCACGCCAGAACAGGACTACGCCCCGACCACCACCAGTATTCCCAGCTACACACGCCTGGAAAAGGTTGAGCCCTTACACACCAAAAAGCATACGGTACGCAAAGGCGATACCGTATACAGTATTTCCCGCCGCTACGACCTGTCCGTCCCTGAACTGCTCTCCCTCAACAAGCTGCGCTCAAGCAACCTGAGGCTCGGCCAGCCACTCCGGGTGGCAAAGCTCAGCGCCCTCTCCTCCCCGGACAAATCGGCCAACCAGGCCCCCCCTCAAGGCAAGCGCCCCCGAACCGGCAAATGGGCCGGAGTAGAAAAAAGAGATCAGGTGATTCATTACGTTACCCGGCGTGGCGACACCATTTTCAGCATCGCCCGCAAGCACCGTGTCAGCGTCAATGACCTGCAGAACTGGAACAAGCTGGGAAAACGCCCCCTCCAGGCAGGGCAGTCGTTGCGCATTGCCCCAGACTAGCAGCCGTCGGGCCTGAGCGATCGTTGCGAGCCGAGCGGGGCAACGGGCAAATATGGAACGTTTCTCCCAATGGTACAGCCTGCCGGTCTCAAGCCCGACAGGCTGCCAGGGCACCACTCAATACGCACATTCAGATGCATTTAAGGCCACTACCAATACCAGCAAGGCATACAGCCAACAACACATAACCGCTTTCGAATATCTCGCCATATAGATTGCCGAGTCACGTACCCCCATTCCTTAGACTCCGTACCGATAGGGTATGGCAGAGCTGTTTCAGCCAGTACAATGCTGGCCGACGCTACCCCGCAAGGTTTTACATCGAAAAATGAGCCATTCCCGTCCGGTATACTCAACTGAGCATGGGCGCCTGTGTCCCGGCTGCAGTCAACCAGTCAAGCAATGTCATTGCAACAAGCCCGCCCCGTCTGGCGATGGCATCATCCGGGTCAGACGTGAGGTCGCCGGACGAGGCGGCAAGACAGTCACCACCGCAGTTGGCTTCCTGCTTGATGACGCCGCCCTGAAACAGCTGGCCGGCGAGCTCAAGCGAAAATGCGGCGTGGGAGGCACATTCGGTGATGGCAGGATCGAAATCCAGGGTGATCACCGTGACGCCATCATTGCCGAACTGCAAAAACGGGGCTTCAAGACACGGCTTGCCGGGGACTGACCGGCATGCGCAAATCGACACCATCAACCCTCTGCCCATGCGGCAGCAGCCTGCCTTTCGCCGCATGTTGCCGACCATTGCTCGATGAACAGCGCACCGCAGCCACGGCAGAAGCGCTGATGCGTTCGCGCTACAGCGCCTTTCATTTGCGGCGGGCAGACTACCTACTGGCAAGCTGGCACCATACCACCCGCCCCGCGTCATTCGCCGAGTCGGACTGGCAAGATCTGAAATGGATCGGGCTGAAAATCATCAGCAGCCAGGCCGGCCAGCCCGGCGATCTCACTGGTAACGTCGAATTTATTGCCCGCTTCAAGACGGGAGGCCGGGCTGGCAAGCTGCATGAGCGAAGCCAATTCGTCTGCGAGAACGGCCGCTGGTTTTACGTTGACGGAGAGATGCTGCCGTGAGGCTCCGGCAAATTCGCAATGCATATCGGGCTTGATTGCGGCTGCCAGCAACTATAATGGTTACGGACCCATCCATCCGCCAGACAACCCACCTGTTGACCCCATGCACACACCTTCACTGTCTTTGCTTGCTGCCAGCCTGACTGCTGGCATGCTGTTGAGTACCCCGAGCTACGGCCTGTCGTTCGGGATGTTGAAAGTTCACTCGTTTCTCGAGCAACCGCTTGATGCCAGCATCAGCTACAGCAACACACCTGCAGACGGCGTGACACTCGGTGACGGCAGTTGCATCGAGACGGTGCGTGACGCCGCGTCGGAAAGCGGCTTGCCGGTGATCCAGAAGGTTCAGCTGCAGCTGGAAGGCGATGAGCGCGCCGGGGTACTGCGACTGCGCACCCTGCATGCCGTAGGCGAACCTGTTGCGGTAATCCGTCTGCGCAGCCACTGCGACAAGACCGGCCATGTGGTACGTGAATTTACCTTTTTCCTTGACCCCCAGCCTGAGCTGAGAATCAGCAACGAACAGCCGGCTGGCATGGCCAGCGGCCCGGTTAATCTGCCCCAGACCACCGCCATCAAGCAGCCACGCAAACAGATCGACGTGCCAAGCAAGGAAATCTGGACCGTCAAACGCGGTGACACGCTGACTGGCATTGCCCGTCATTTCGAGCCTGAACCAGGCCGGCAGAAACGGATGGCCCGGGCGATTCTGGCCAGCAACCCGGCGATCCGCAATGCGGATTTGATCGGCATCGGACAGAAACTGGTCATTCCCGATCTGACGGTGCTTTACGCCGCGAACGCGGCACAGCCAGAGCCAACACCACTGCGCGCCGAACGCTCCACACGCCCCACCCCGCCCCGCAAACCGCGCAAGCAAGCCGCCACCGACCTGCCGCCTCCAGAGGTGAAACACGCCGCACCGGCAACGGAAAGCGAAACAGAGTTCAAGGTCAAGCTCAGCCCCACACAATCCACCGGAGTGGCCGGGCTCCAGGCCAGGAATGCAGGCAGTGGGGATGGTGGCGTTACGCCAATGGGAAATGCAGATGACTCAACGGCAGAAATGCTCGCGCTGAATGCCAAGATAGAGACGCTCGAACAGCAGATGTTCAGTCTCAAGCAGCAGATCGATCAACCCGCAGGCAATTCGCCGGCAACGACCGACACACCAGCGGCCACCCTCCCCGCCACGCCTGCTGTCCGTCGGGCTGACTCCGCATCTGGTGTTTCGACTGAGCAGCGTGCCTCGGAAGGATTGCTTCCTGGATGGATGCTGCCCGTGGCGGCAGGGGTCGTCGCTGGCGCACTCGGCTGGCTGGCCTACCGCCGCTTCAGACGCTGACGGTCTGACCCGGCTTCAGAGCCCCTCAGATCCGCATCGGGGGCGAGAAAAACGCATATCCGTTCTTACCCTGAGACTTGGCACGATACATCGCAACATCCGCAGCCTTTTTCAGGCTGTTCTCGTCGCAGCCATCCATCGGCGCAATGGCAATGCCGATACTCAGGCGAGCCGTCAGCTGATGACCGGCCGCAAGAATGGGCTGATTTAACGACGCGACAATCTTTTCAGCAACCAGGGCCGCGTCCTCATGATTCTTCAGGTTCGGCAACAGGATGATGAACTCATCGCCGCCCAACCTGGCCACGGTATCGCTACGCCGAACACAGACATTCAGGCGCCGCGCCACCTCCTGCAGCAAACCGTCACCAACATCGTGCCCCAGCGTATCGTTGACCTGCTTGAAATCGTCCAGGTCGATAAACATCAAGCCGATCTGCCCCCCCTGACGCTTCTGCTGCAGCAGAGCCTGAGCAATCCGCTCGGACAACAGAAACCGGTTTGGCAGGGCCGTCAATGTGTCATAGAACGCCAGATACAGGACGCGCTCCTCATTGAGCTTGCGCTCAGTGATATCGGTCAGCAACGCAAAGGCTGCCGTCGGGCGACCGACCGGATCGAACAGGGTACTGCAATTGGCCAGCGCGTGCAGTGAAGCACCGGCACGTGTCTGCAGGCGGATTTCAAACTGCCGGTGCTGACTGGAAGCGAGTTTGCCATACTGTTTGAACCATTCATCCTGCCCCTCCGGCGCGATGAAACGGTCAAGCGTCAGTCCGACGATGTCGTTCCGGCGTATTCCGAGCAACCGGCACAACGCCGGATTGACATCGACAATATGGCCGTCCTCAAGATCAAACAGGGCATAACCTTCAGCCGTTGTCTCAAGCACGGCACGATAACGGGCCTCGCTGTCACGCAACGCTTCTGCGGCCCGCTTTCGCTCGGTCACATCGCTAAACCCGAGCAAAATGACCGGCTCGCCACGATGACTCGATTTTCGTGCAGACAACAACGCCCAGATACGCTGTTCTGAGTCAGTTCGCAAACAGGCCTCGAAGTCCTTGATTGCGCCCTGCGCCTTGACCATCAGCAGCAACTGCCGACAATCATTGCTATCGACGAACAAGTCATCCAGCGGCCGGCCGATGCATGTCCGGCTCGCACAGCCGAGCACTTCCGCAGTCCGCTGATTGCTGGCAATGATTTTCTGTTCAGCCGCATGGATCAACAACAGCGGGTACGGCATCGCTTCCGCAATCACACGGAAAATCTGCTCATCCTCCCCGTGTGCCGCAATGGTACTGCGCGGGCGGATTTCACCCACCAAAACCCGCCGGCCACGATCCAGCTCGATAATCCGCTTGGTGGTTTGCACGCGCTGACGACTACCGTCTGGCAGCCGGAACTCATCCTCGGTTTCAGTAAGGCCTCCAGCGACGAATGCGGCCTTCCAGTCAGCCCATTGCGGCAACAACTCACCGTCAGCACCGGATGGAATGCTACCGAGTATCCTGTGCCGCGGCTTGAGCAACAGTTTGCAGAAGGCATCATTGGCAGCCAGGCAGCGACCAGAAGCATCCTGAATGAAGGCGGGGGAGTCCAGCGTATCGAGGTAAGCTGAAATGGCGAGCAGCGGATCCATCAAACCAGAGTCATGACATTCAGCCCTAAGCGTAGCAGACGATCAAGGGTTGCGTTGGTAGACGGCAAAATCGAACGCAAATCCGCGCCCGTTGTCCGGATGGTGTTCACGCTGCAGTGCTTGCCAGCCAGCCCAATCGATGTCCGGGAACCAGGCATCACCGGCAAAATCAGCGTCGATCTCGGTAAGATAAAGCCGGCTGGCTTGTGGTAGCGTCTGCGTGTACAGCTCGCTACCGCCGATCACAAACAATTCTGCCGCATCGCCTGCGGCCTCGATGGCCGCATTGATATCGGTGGCCACAATGCAGCCTTGGGCATGCCAGTGCGGATCACGAGTCAGCACAATCGAAGTACGCCCCGGAAGCGGCCGGCCGATCGAGTCGAAGGTTTTCCGCCCCATCAGGATCGGGTGGCCCAGAGTGACGCGCCGGAAATACTGCAGATCTTCCGGAAGACGCCACGGCAAGGCGTTGTTCAGGCCAATCACATCATTGCGGGCCTTTGCTGCGATCAGGGACAGCAACGGCATCAGTCGCCTCCATCAGAGTAGGGATTGATCAGTGACTGAACCACTTGCTGCAGCACCTCTCTTACCTGTGCCTCATCACATCCCATCAGCAGCGCATCTTCCAGGCAATCCTGCGCCATCTGCTGGAGTTCCTCCAGATTTTCCCGCATGACCTTGATCTTTTCGACGCAGGCAATAACCTGCCCGTTCGGGTCACGCCACTTGATCTGTTCGAATTGAGGCATAGGAGTCCATAGGTCGATAAGCCGCCGGCCGCTGAGAGACTGAATCAGCGGCGTGGCTGTACACGGCCGATCGGGTAATATTCCAGCCCGGCCTTGGCCAGCATGTCCGGGTGATACAGATTGCGACCATCCAAAACAACCGGCTGGATCAGGGCAGAGTGAATCGCGTCAAAGTCCGGGCTGCGGAATTCTTTCCATTCGGTCAGGATCAACAGCGCATCGGCACCTTGCAGCGCTTCGTTGGCCGAGGCAGCGAACTGCAACCCCTGCCAGCCCCCTGTGAGACGGGCTGCCTCGTGGGCGGCAACCGGATCGTAGGCCGTCACCTGCGCCCCTTTGTCCAGCAGTGCCCGAATGACCACCAGACTGGGGGCTTCACGCATGTCATCCGTATTGGGCTTGAAAGCCAACCCCCAGATCGCGAACCGGCGGCCCGCGAGGTCGTCACCAAAACGGGCGACCAGTTTTTCGACCAGCACTGCTTTCTGAGCTTCATTGGCCGCTTCAACCGCACTCAGCACCCGCAACGGGCAGCCATATTCAGCCCCTGTCCGTTGCAAAGCCTGTACATCCTTGGGAAAGCAGGAGCCGCCATAGCCCACGCCGGGGTAAAGAAAATGAAAACCGATCCGCGGGTCAGAGCCGATCCCCTGACGCACCAATTCGATATCTGCACCAAGACGCTCCGCCAGATTGGCCAGTTCGTTCATGAACGAGATGCGCGTCGCCAGCATCGCGTTCGCTGCATATTTGGTCAGCTCAGCCGAGCGCACGTCCATGAAAATCAGTCGTTCGTGATTTCGCTGGAATGGTGCATACAGGCTGCGCATCAGATCCTTGGCTGTATTGTCGTCAGTACCGACCACAATACGATCAGGGCGCATAAAATCCTCGATTGCAGCACCCTCCTTCAGAAACTCGGGGTTGGATACCACACTGAAACTGGTGCTGACTCCGCGGGCCGCCAACTCCTCGGCAATCGCGGCCTTGACCCTGTCCGCAGTGCCTACCGGCACCGTGGATTTGTCAACGACCACCTTGTATTCATTCATGTGCCGGCCAATGTTGCGCGCGGCGGCCACGACATATTGCAGATCAGCCGAACCATCCTCACCGGGAGGCGTTCCCACGGCAATGAATTGAATGGTGCCATGGGCCACGGCTTCGGCAATGTCAGTCGTAAAGCTGAGCCGGCCCGCCGCCGCGTTACGCTTGACCATGTCTTCGAGCCCCGGCTCGTAGATGGGGATTCCTCCGCCACGAAGCAGGTTGATCTTGTGCTGATCCAGATCGAGGCATAGCACATCATTCCCCACCTCCGCCAGACAGGTACCCGTAACCAGGCCCACATATCCGGTGCCGATAATCGTGATTTTCATCCATGAACTCCTGACTTCGATCCGCACAAACACCGGACCATTCCAATGTTAATGAACCGTACACTCGCCCTCTGACGACCGACGACCATCACCGCCCAATACCCCAAGACAATGACATCAAGGCCGATCGGACTTGCCGTAAGCCGCCTGCAGTCGAGCGTAATCGCCCAGATACTGGATATCAGCCTTCTGCTTTAACTCAGCAAGCAACCGGGCGAGCTGGTTGCTTCGTTGCTGGTGCGCTAGAAAATTGGCAATCAACGGCCTGGCTTTATCCAGTGAAACCGGATCGCTACGGCTGGCCAACACTTCATAAACCAGCAAGCCGCCCGCTACCGGCAAGGCCAGCAGCTTTCCGGCCGAAAGCCCGGAAAAGCGTGGCAGCAAGTCGATCGGCAGGTGCTCGGCCGCCTTCGACTCGGCCTGCATCTGTGCCGTGACTCCTTCCTGACTCAGGAGCTGACGCAGTTGGGTCATGGACACCCCTGACTCGATCCGGGACCGGATCAGCGCGACCTTGGGACCAGATGCGCTCACCCGTAACCCATTCAACGAGTAAATCCGGCGATGTGAAAACAGGTCAGGATGTCGCTGATAGTACGCCTCAATGGCCGCTGGAGCAGGAGGCTGATCCGACAGGCGTCGGTTGATCAGGGCACGGGCAAGCACCTCTCGCCGGGCGGCCTCAAGTTCAGCCAAGACCTTGGGGTCTTTATCCAGTTTGTCTGCGGTCGCAACATTTGCCAGCAACTGTTGATCCACCAGTGACGCCAGAACCTTGTCACGAGCCCATTGCCGGTTTTCCGGCGTGACGCCCTGCAAGCGATCCACTGCCTGTTCCAGATCCAGTCGGTGGATACCGACGCGATCAACGCTGACGACCATTTCGTCCTGCCTGGCAGCCCCCTGTGGAGCCTCATGGCCACACCCCGTCACGCCTAACGCAACCCAGATTGCCCAGACGGGCAGACGGTAGCTCATCAGATTACCCCCCCCCGATTCATGCAACGTCATGTGGAAATGCCCACACCCGCAGGGCAAGCGCGGCTCCGGGTGTAATGTGCCTGGCTGCGCCGCCCGGAACCACGCAGGCATTGTGCGGGCGAGAGTATAACAGCGTCATGTGATGCACGAAACGAAGCGCGGCTCCTGGCAGCCTGTCAGACTGGAGACTGACCTGCTGCGCCAGTGGGAGAAATGGTCCATATTTCTCCGTTTTCTCGTTACATAGGCCCGCCATGTACCTCGAAAACAGGCAAATCCGCCCTCGTTTTCCCACTCGGCACGCTACGATCGCTCAAATCCGACAGGCTGCTAACGTCTACGCTGCTACCGGAGGTCATCGCATCCAGATCAGACAGCGATTGGAGCCTTGATTGCTGGATGATGCTGGTAATCGACAAAATCGAAATCATCAAAATGATAGCCAAAAATCGAATCAGGCTTGCGCTTGATCACCAGCCGAGGCGAAGGGAATGGTTCGCGGGTCAGTTGCTGCTCGACTTGCTGCAGGTGGTTGAGATAAAGATGACAATCGCCCCCCACCCAGACAAAGTCACCGACAGCCAGATCGCACTGTTGAGCAACCATATGCGTCAGCAAGGCGTAGCTGGCCCAGTTGAACGGCGTGCCGAGAAACACGTCCTGGCTACGACAGTACAATTGGCAGCTCAACCTGCCATCGGCGACATAAAACTGGAAAAAAGCGTGACAGGGAGCAAGCGCCATCTTGCCGTGGGCGACATTGGCCTGCGGAGAAACCGATTCGTCCGGAAAATCTGCCACATTCAATGCGGTCACCATGATCCGGCGAGAGTCCGGGCGCTGGCGAATCTGCGCAATGGCCTGTGAAATCTGGTCAATATGCCGACCGTCTGACGTTGGCCAATTGCGCCACTGATAGCCATAAACGGGCCCGAGATCACCCTTTGCATCTGCCCATTCATCCCATATGCTGACACCGTGATCCCGCAGGTATTGCACATTTGTGTCGCCGCGAAGAAACCATAACAGCTCATGCACCACGCTCTTCAGGTGAATGCGTTTGGTGGTCAGCAGCGGGAAGCCAGCATTCAGGTCAAAACGTAACTGGCGGCCAAAAACACTCAAGGTGCCAGTTCCGGTGCGATCACCTTTCCGGGTACCATTGGTACGAATGTCGCGCAACAGATCAAGATAGGTTTGCATGGCATGTCCCCGGACAAGTATCGTAAGGATCGTGGATCAAGAAAGGTAGATTGCAGTGCACTATGAGCATCTGGTCGAAATCAATCACCCCGGTCTGCCTCAGTTGGCCCTGCTGACTCGCCAGCAACTCTGGCAGGGCTTGCTGCTGCGGGTCGAACAACCCGGGCTGTTCCTGCCGCACCTGGACAGGGCGCACTGCGAATGGCAAGCGCCGACCACCCTCAAGCGCGAGCTGGTTTTTGGCTCGGTGCTCATCTCCGATCAGGTTCAGTTGATACCAAAGGAGCAACTGGACATTGCGATCACGGCACCCGCAGAACACGCCGGGTCACTGCTGGTGATCCGGATCGAAGAGCCAGAGCCGGAACGGCTGTTTCTGCGATTCAGCTATTCGACGCGACTGGAGGACGAGGAGGCCATCGAGTATGTCAAATCGGCTTATCGCGATGCAGATATCGATTCGGTCAGGATCATGCGCCAATGGCTGGCAGAACAACACTGACCTCACCGCCTGACAGCGCTCCGTCCCGGACAAGCAGCCAGTCAGACTCAAGACTGATCTGCTACGCCAGCGGGAGAAACAGTACATATTTACCCGTTTTCCCGCTCGGCTCGCTACGACCGCTCAAGTCCGGCAGGCTGCTAGCCGGAGCGTTCGAATTTATTCAGTCAGCAGCGCGGAAGTGTAGACATCCTGGACATCATCCAGTCCTTCCAGTGCATCCAGCAGTTTCTGCATCCGCAGGCTGTCATCGGCGCCAAGTTCGGTTTCGTTGAGCGGCTTCTGGGTAACTTCGCCCATCTCAACCTTGAACCCGGCTTTTTCCAGCGACGCCTTAACTGACATGAACTCGTACGGAGGAGTAATCACTTCGATCGATCCATCCTCCTGGGTCAGGACATCGTCAGCACCGGCCTCGAGTGCCGCCTCCATCAACGAATCTTCATCGGTTCCTGGTGCAAATACCAGATAGCCACAGTGTTTGAACTGGAAGGCCACACAGCCGTCAGTGCCCATGTTGCCGCCATATTTGTTGAACGCATGGCGCACGTCAGCTACCGTCCGGGTCTTGTTGTCAGTCAGGCAGTCGACCATGACTGCAGCACCGCCAATGCCGTACCCTTCATAACGACACTCCTCGTAAACCACGCCTTCCAGTTCACCGGTTCCGCGCTTGACAGCACGATCGATATTGTCGGCCGGCATGTTCTCTTCTTTGGCCTTGTCGATTGCCAGTCGCAAGCGGGGGTTGAAGTTGACATCGCCGCCGCCCATCTTGGCCGAAACGGTTATTTCCTTGATCAACTTGGTAAAAACCTTGCCTCGCTTGGCATCCTGACGGCCTTTGCGGTGCTGGATATTGGCCCATTTGGAATGACCCGCCATACAAACCCTCGTTTAGCTAATCGGTAAAAACAAAGGCGCGAATTGTAGCACGGGCAAAAGAGTCAGCGAACCCTCCCCTCGCGCCATGCTTGCAGCAAAGCCTCGTAGCCGATGGTCTGCCCCTTTTCGGTGGTGGTAGGCCGCGCCGGCTTGGGAGCGCCATCGCGAGCCAGCCATCCGGCAGGATCCACCATCGGGTTCATGCGTGGTCGGCAGCGAATCATGCGGCTATCACTGGCCTGCTGCTGCATGATGCGATCCATTTGCTGGGCGAGCCGATCCATTGCTTGCTGTGAACTGAGCTTGCCGCTCACGGCAAGCCCGACATTCTGCCACCAGAGTGGGGCCAGCGCCGGATAATCCGGTACGTTGGTTCCAGTCGGTGTCCAAGAAATCCGCGCCGGGCTGCGGTAAAACTCAACCAACCCTCCCAGCTTCGGGGCGATAGTGGTCATGGCCGGAGATTGCAGATCTGATTCGCGGATGGGTGTCAGGCCGACGAGTGTCTTGCGCAACGACACGGTTCGCGACACAGTGAACTGGGCATACAACCAAGCAGCCTTGCGCTGTGCCAAGGGAGTAGACTTGAGTAAAGTCCACGCCCCTGCATCCTGGTAACCCAGCTTCATGCCCTCTTCCCAATAACTGCCATGAGGGCTGGGAGCATAACGCCAGCGCGGCGTGCCATCCGGGTATAACAGCGGAGAGCCTGGCTTGGTAAGTGCAGGCGTATTGACGGTATAAAGAAACATCATCTGGGCGATATTGCCCTTTTGCATGGCAGTGCCGATATCATCGAAGGTATATTGCATGGCCTCCGGCGGGGCAAAAGCCCGCAGCCAGTCGATATATTTCTGCAAGGCATAGACCGACGAGGGGCCGTTGGTTTCGCCCCCCCGGCTGATGCTGGCCCCTACCGGAGAGCAGCCCTCTACCCGGATCCCCCAGTCGTCAACCGGCTTGCCAAAGGGGATACCCTTGTCGCCAGTACCCGCCAATGCAAGCCACGAATCGGAGAATCGCCAGCCAAGCGAGGGGTGGGGCTTGGCGTAATCCAGATGGCCGTAGACCCGGACGCCATCAATTATCTTCACCTGGTTGGTAAAGAAGTCAGCAATATCTTCATACGCCTGCCAGTTGATCGGCACACCGAGCTCGTAACCATAGCGATCGCGAAACTGCTGTTTCAGTTCGGGGCGACTGAACCAGTCATGGCGAAACCAGTAGAGATTGGCAAACTGCTGATCAGGCAGCTGGTACAGTTGGCCATCAAAACCGACACCAAAACTGCGCCCGATGAAATCGTGAATATCCAGCGTCGGCAGTGTCACATCCTTGCCTTCTCCGCGCATGAAAGCGGACAACGACACCGTTTGGTCATAGCGTGAATGTGCACCGATCGAATCAGTATCATTGACATAGGCATCGTACAGGTTACGTCCGCTGCGCATTTGCTCGAACAAGGTATCGACCAGTTGTCCTTCCGGGATAGTGTCATGAATGACCTTGATGCCAGTGATCTCGTAAAACGCCTTGGACAGGACATCCCGCTCATAAACATGGACCGGGATCTGCTCGGCCGCGACACGCACCGTGGCGCCTTGAAACGGCCGTGCCGCGTCGATAAACCACCTCATCTCGGCGAGTTGTTGCTCTTGGGAAAGGGTGCTCTGCTGGAACTCCTGACGCAGCCATTTCCGTGCCGCAACCAGGTCAGCCAATGCGGCTGGAGCCGGTAGCAGCATGGCAGCCAGGACCATGCTGTGGATACATTTCATCTGCGCCCTCCAATAGATTCGTCAGTAGGCCGACGGCGCGGTTGTCGCTGCTGAACCGCGTAGCTCGGCGCAGGTAGTGAAATAGAAGCAGGCACCTTTGTCCGGCTCGGCTTCGGCCCAGATCCTGCCACCGTGCCGATGGATGATGCGCTGGACAGTTGCCAGGCCAACGCCGGTTCCTGGAAACTCTTCAGCCGTATGCAGCCGCTGAAATACGCCAAACAACCTTGACAGATGAGCGGGATTAAACCCGGCGCCGTTGTCCCGCACAAAGTAAACCTGGTTGCCCTGAACGCTGAAGGTGCCGATCTCAACGACTGGCTGCGTGGCCTTGCCGGTGTACTTCCAGGCATTATCCAGCAGGTTCTGCATGACGATGCGCATCAAGGCGACATCGGCACACATGTTCATCCCTGGTTGCACCGTCACCTGAACCTTTCGCCCTGGATGAGCAATCATCTGCTCCTCGACCATGCCACTGACCAGCGCGCTGAAGTCGAACGACTCGACCCGACACTCCGCACGGCCTACCTTGGCCAGAGCCAGCAGCGAATCCGTCAGATTGGCCATGTTTTTCACACCCCGCCGGATACGAGCCAGATAATCCTGACCCGCCTCGTCCAAGCGATCGGCGTAGTCTTCTGCCAGAATCTGGCTGAAGCCGTCAATGGAGCGCAATGGCGCCTTCAGGTCGTGTGATACCGAATAGCTGAACGACTCCAGCTCACGATTGGCGGCTGCCAGAGCATTAGTACGATTTGCGACCAGCTCCTCAAGATGCCCCTGATAATGCGCCAGAGCGGCCTCGGCCTCTTTACGATCGGTTTCATCCTGAATCAATACGATGTAATACTGCGGCACACCACGCGGATTACGGTGAAGCGACGCCGTGACGCGAACCCAGATCGTGGCGCCATCGGGGCACTGCAGTTGCATGTCCTTCTCGAACATGTCCAGCGTGCCGTCATCCAGCTGGATGCGCGCCCGTTCTACCACCGGCAAGTCTTCGGGCTGGAACAAGCGCATGAACGGCTGCCCGAGCAGATGAGGCTCATCGCACCCCAGAATATGCGCGAGCCTGGAGTTGACTCGTGACCAACCATAATCAGTCAGCCTGACATGGCCGATGCCGATCGCGGCCTGCTCAAACAAGGCACGATACTCGCTTTCGTTAGCGCTGAGTTCCTGCATTTTCTGCTGGATCGATTCGGCCATCTGATTAAATTGCCGGGACAGTTGGGCGATTTCATCGTCGCCGCTAACCGGAACCGGTTGATCGTACCGGCCGGCGGCAATGGCCTGGCTACCTGCGATCAGGCGGCTCAGGCTCTTGGTCAGCCAGAAGCCAAGCACACTCAGCAGCAGGAAGGTGATGACGACCTCGACGCTGGCAATCAGCAAGCCTTGTTGCAACAGCTTGCCGCGCGCACTGGCGATGATCTCGGTCGACAAACCAAAACGAAGCACCCCCATCTGCTGGCCTGCCAGGGTCACCGGGCGCTGCATGTGCAGCACGGGCTGATCCAGCGCCTTACGCAAATCCTGTAAAGGTGGAGGCAAGGCAGCAGGATCGATATTGCCGGCCCGGGCAGCAATTTGCCGCCGTTGGTCCAGCACCAGCACATAAACCACGCCTTTTGAGCGGGCCCCCACGATTTCGCTGAGGCTATCCTGCATGGCGGCGTAATCACCCTGCATCAAGTCAGGCGCTACGATCGCGTTCAGCAT
>CAZBWH010000004.1:0-62435 GCA_964495595.1 uncultured Burkholderiales bacterium
AGCAAACCTGCGCCAGCATTGAGTTTTCGACCCTGGCCGCTTTTCGTGTGGCCGGGGTGCAAACCTGCGAACTCGGTACGCCCCCTGGTTCGCACCTTCCGTATTCCCAATCATACCGCATACGCAAGCACTGACTGGGCTTTCAACCCTCAGGCCCATGCCGCCGGGTGCGAACCGCAAACCCTGCAAACCTTGTTTTCTTGGCAGTCGGTAGCGCAATGCTGCGCTCGCGCCCCCCGTATTGGATTTCGGCCAGGAAGGACCCGTTTTGCCTGGGCATGTGTGCATTCCCCGGCCGTAACAATAGGCGGTGATCATCACCATCGTCACAACCATCACGCTCGATGACCCACCGTGACAGTGGTGATGGTTGTGACGGTCGCCTTCTATTGTTTACACCAGCAAATACGCAGATATACCCCGGCGACTCGACCGTCACACGGCATCAGGCTCCTGCATCCACGCTGGAATATCCCGCTGGCCGTGCAGCACACGCCAGACATCGATGTGGTCTGGTTGCTCAACGTAGAACACGAGGTGGGGGTAGCGTGTCAGCGACCAAGTGCGCAGGCCGGGCAGGTTCAGTTCGTGGGCGTAGCGGGGTGATCCAGTGGCCGGATGGCGAGCGATGTGCGTGTAGGCCTGCTCTAGCGCATCAACGAAACCAAGCGCGACAGCCTCGGTGGCTTCACTCAGGTAGTAGGCGATTGCCTCATCGACATCCCGGTTAGCCTGCTCACGCGGGATGACTGGCTTGGCCTTCACGCTTTGGCAGCGGGTTTGGCAGCCTTGCGCACCCGATCCCGCAGACCATCAAAGTAGCTGGCATCGACAGATGCCGCCGGGGCCGAGGCAGCTCCGGCCAACAGCAGGTTGCGCAGTTGCAAGCGATCCTGATCTTTGCGGATGAGTTCGCGCACGTACTCGCTGCTCGTGCCATAGCCGCGCTGGCTGACCTGTTCGTCCACGAAAGACTTCAGGGTGTCGGGGAGGGAGATGTTCATCGTACTCATGGCGTAAGCGTAGGTTCTTTGGCAAAATTTGGCAAGACCCCGTATTCCACCCTACCGAAAGAAGGCATCCATGCCCAACCCGAACAACTGCCTGCGCTACTGGGACATGGCCGATCACATCCGTATCGATGACGCCATCGCCCTGTGGTGCGGCATGGAGCCAGCCGAACTCGCCAGTCTGAACTTCGAGACCCAGTGTATGAGCGCCAAGCGGGCCGCGCTGGTCACTGCCCTGCGCACGGAGCGCCTTGAATTTGAAGATCTGGGCATCCTCACCGCCCGTGGCCAGGTGTTCAAGGGCGCCCCCATTGACAAGTTGCTGGAAAAGGATCGGCTGGTCATCAACAAGGCCAGCCTGCGGCGGTGGTTCGAACAACTGCCGTTTGAGGATCGCCCATCCGTGGTGATTGATGGATGTCGCCAGTCTGGTTCAGACGGGTATGGCAACCCGCCGAACTTCAGGTAAGTTTCCTGAAGTTCAGGGTTCCCGAAAACGCTGAGGGATTTCTTTCGAGAGTGTCTTGAGGGCAGCACCCACCTTCTTGTGGAAGGACGCGTAGCCCCGGACTTCCTCGCCAAAGAACTGTTTGGCCAGATCGTTGACGGCTTGCCCAATGGCCTCCGAGTTCGGGCGTTCCCCCGCCCGATATTTGCCCGCCGACGCCGCCAGCAGATGCGCCATGAGGGCGATGGCCTTCAGGCTGTTCATTTCCGCCGCTTCACTGCCATCGGGAAGCACCGCTTGGCGGGCCTCGTCGAACAGGAAGGCTGTCCGCCATGAAGCTCTCTCGACCAACCCTGCCCGACACCGGCTTCGTTCGGTTGCCGCAGATCCTGTCCCTGATCCCGATCAGCCGTTCGGCCTGGTGGGCAGGCATCCGGGAAGGCAAATTCCCCCAAGGCATCAAGCTCGGCAGCAAGACCACGGTCTGGCGTGCTGAGGACATTCGCAATCTCATCGAACGCTCGCGCTGATTCGGGCGGTGACGATGAGCGCGTCCATCTACGCGCCCGATCCAATCCACCCAAGAAGCATCTCGGTCATGGCACGGGCCTATCGACCGTCGTGCGTGTAGATGTGTGAGGGCGGCCGCTATGGAAATCCAGCCATCGCGCCAGCACCAACCGGATCGCTTCGGGCCGCTGTCGCCGCGTATCGCACCGGGGCCAGAGGGGCTGGAGCGCCAGCCCATCCGACAGCAGTTATTGCCACCGGCAGCGCACACCACCATCACGAGCGATGACGGCATCGGTGTATTGCCTTCCGTGTCGCAAACCTCATGGGGTGAGACATCGATCAGCGTACCGGGCAGGCCATCGTCATCCATCGTGCGCAGGCCGCGCCGCGTGCGGATCAAGCTGCCGTGGTGGTGGCGCTGGTTGTGCGCCGCCGCGCGTATTGAGCGCCGCCTCCATCGTTGGTGGCAGCGCCACTTCCAGCGCCCGTCGCGTCGGCATCGCCGCCGGTGAAATGGGTCCTTCCTTCAAAAGAACAGATACGGGGGGCGCAAGCGCGCTCCCTTATCAGCGACAGATTCCGAAACCGGGTTACCACCCGAGGTTATCAGCCGTCGCATACACGCAAGACGAACGGTAAGTCGTACCGTTATTACGTGCCGATCCGCAAACTCCGCTTCGGGGCAGACGCCAGCGATGCGGGGCGCGTCCCGGCCGAGCCGATTGAGCAGTTGGTGCTGACTCAAGTTCATGCCGTGCTGAAAGCGCCGGAGGCCGTGCAGGCGGTATGGGACGCGGTTCGCGCTGAGCACCCAGACATCTCGGAACCGGAGGTCGTGTTGCAGTTGCGCGAGATCGGCGCGGTGTGGGAACAACTGTTTCCGGAAGAACGGCGGCGCATCGTCCAGTTGCTGATCGAACGCGTGACGTTGGGCGATGCCGGGATCGAGATCACGTGGCGTGCGGCAGGCGGGCCGACGCTGGCGAGTGAAATGCGCCCGGGCAGCATTGGCGCGGAATTGCTGGAGCTCGAGCAACAGGAGGCTCTGCTATGAAAATCCGGCAGAACGGCGCGGCAGTCCAGTTGGAAGACAAGAAGATGACGACACTGATCCCGGTGCGCATCAAGTGGCACGGCGGACGTAAGAAAGTGATCCCGGCCACGACGCTGCCCGAACAGCAACCGGAACACGACGCATCGATGCTGGTGGCGCTGTCGCGGGCCTATCATTGGCAACGCCTTCTCGATGCCGGAATCGTCGACAGCGGTTCGGACATCGCGCGACGCGAGAGCTTGCACCAGACGACGGTGAATGCGCTGCTGCGACTTACCCAGCTCTCGCCAACGCTGGTGCGCGACATTCTCAACGGCAGCCAGCCGAAGACGCTGAGCATGCGTTGACTGAAAACGAATGAGCTGCCGTGGGACTGGGGCGATCAGCAGGAATTCTTCGGAAGCCTCGATGGGTGAGTGGGTTTGATGGGCTACTGGTCGGCGGCGTTGACGGACAACCACGGCCCGAAAATCCGCATGAATACTGGGCTTCGTCCTGCTACAAGGCACCGGTCAAATGGAGAAAAGAGAGGTTTTTGGCGGGGAAGTCTGCAGAAAACGCCCGCACCGTCGGCAAGCGGAACACAGCAAGACGGCCACAACCCGCGCCAACACTGGCGTCTGTGGCAGAAAAGGAAAAAGCCAGCACGAGGCTGGCTTCTTCAAAGTGGTGGGCCCCCCGGGAGTCGAACCCGGCACCAACGGATTATGAGTCCGCTGCTCTAACCAAGCATGAGCTAGAGGCCCCAAACCGGTCTGGCCACCCACCGCACAGGCTGGTGAACTTTACGCTGCATGCAGGGGCTGTCTGGCCAGATCAGTAAAGCGCGATATTATAGCAGCTTACTGAGCGTTATCGCTGTTATCCAGGAAGCTGCGCAGCCGCTCGGAGCGAGTCGGGTGGCGGAGCTTGCGCAGGGCCTTGGCTTCGATCTGGCGGATTCGCTCACGCGTTACGTCAAATTGCTTGCCGACTTCTTCCAGCGTGTGATCGGTATTCATTTCGATCCCGAAACGCATGCGCAACACCTTGGCTTCTCGCGGAGTGAGTGTGTCGAGCACCTCCTTGGTTGCCTCGCGCAGGCCAGCGTAAACGGCTGCGTCGTTTGGCGCCAAGGTAACGGCATCCTCGATGAAATCGCCGAGATGGGAATCGTCGTCGTCGCCGATCGGGGTTTCCATCGAGATCGGCTCTTTCGAGATCTTCATGATCTTGCGGATTTTCTCTTCCGGCATCTCCATCTTTTCCGCCAGCAGGGCCGGGTCAGGTTCAAGGCCGGTCTCCTGCAGGATTTGCCGCGATATGCGGTTCATCTTGTTGATGGTTTCGATCATGTGCACCGGAATGCGGATGGTGCGCGCCTGATCGGCAATCGAGCGGGTGATCGCCTGGCGGATCCACCAAGTGGCGTAGGTGGAGAACTTGTAGCCGCGGCGGTATTCGAACTTATCCACGGCTTTCATCAGGCCGATATTGCCTTCCTGAATCAGGTCGAGGAACTGCAAGCCGCGGTTGGTGTATTTTTTGGCGATCGAGATCACCAGACGCAAGTTGGCCTCAATCATTTCGCGCTTGGCACGACGGGCGCGAGCTTCACCCGTGGACATCTGGCGGTTGATCTCTTTCAAGTCCTTGATCGGGATCATCGCCCGCTGCTGGATGTCCACCAGCTTTTTCTGGGCTTCGAAAATGGTAAACCGCTGCCGCTCAAGCGCATCGCTGTAGGGCTTGGCCAAGCCAACGATATCGCCAACCCATTCCAGATTGACTTCGTTGCCGGGAAAGCGGCTGATGAACTGGTCGCGCGGCATGCTGCATCGGTTAACGCAGATTTCCATGATTTCACGTTCATGGCTGCGAACTTCATCCACAAGGCGACGGAGACGGTCACACATTGCCTCGATCTGCTTGACGGTGAATCGTATCGACAGCAACTCGGCCAGGATGCCTTCCTGAGCTTCACGGTATTCCTTGCTGGCGACACCGTGCTTGGCCAGTACGGTCAGCATGGCATCAAACTTGGGGCGAATGATGGCGAACTTGGCCATCAGGTCTGTTTTCATCTGCTCGAGATTTGCAGCCGCAATAGCACCGCCGGCATCTTCACCTTCCTCATCTTCGTCGGCATCGTTACCGGCTGGCTCGATCTCATCAGGCTCGGTGAATTCGACCTCTTCTTCGGCGACGGCGTTAGGATCGACGATACCGTCGATCAGTTCATCTACACGCAATTCGTCCTTTTCAACCAGCTCTACCAGACGCAACATTTCCGATACAGTCATCGGGCAAGCGGATATGGCCAGAATCATGTGTTTCTGGCCGTCTTCGATGCGCTTGGCGATCTCGATCTCACCTTCGCGGGTAAGCAACTCAACCGTGCCCATTTCGCGCATGTACATGCGAACCGGATCGGTGGTCCGGCCAAACTCCGAATCAACCGTTGACAGTGCAGCTTCCGCCTCTTCGACGGCGTCTTCATCGGCCACGGCGGGCGTCGCGTCCGACATCAGTAGTTGCTCGGCATCCGGCGCCTCATCATAGACCGGGATGCCCATGTCGGTGATCATGCTGATCACGCCTTCGATCTGCTCGGCGTCGAGCATATCTTCGGGTAGGCTGTCGTTGATCTCTGCATAGGTCAGGTAGCCGCGCTCCTTACCCAGTACGATGAGGTTCTTGAGGCGCGCTCGACGAGCGTCTGCGTCGAGGGGTCCGGGCTTGGCGACGGGTGTTGCTTGATCGTTGCTAGGAATTTCGGGCTTGTCGTTTTCTTGCTCTGCCGCCATGACTTCGTTCCTGAACCTTTTCTGAAAAACTGGAAATTATACCTAAGTTATAGATGCTATTACCATTGCTGCCTTACCTTTTGCGATTCTGCAACAACGCCAGCATCCGGCTTTTCTCTTGATCATCCAGGCCGGATTGCCTGGCTTTGCGTTGTAGTTGGTCCAGCTCGTCGGTCACGATCTGCTCTTGCAGCCGTGCTACCAGGCTGGACAGTTCGCCGGCGGCCTCATCCTTGCTTAGACTGAGCGGTTCATGGATTAACGAACTGGCGGTTTGTCTGGCAAGCAGTTCGACAGGGGTGCCCCGCACCGATTCAACGATCTGGGCAAGCGATGGAGTGGTATCGCATTCCAGGCAGAAACGCTGGACGTCCCGCAGGCAGTCGATCATCTCGCCCTCCTGCTCCGGCAAGCGCAATTCGCCTGCCAGATCAGGAAACTGCATCAGCCAGCGTAATATCTGGCGGGTAATTGAGGGGGGCTGGCGGTTTGTTTTCGGCAGGGCAGCAACAGGCGCCGCTTTCGCCGGCCTGATCCCGAACAGTCGATCCAGCTCATCCAGCCCGACATCAACCCATTCGGCCAGCCGCTTGCGTAGCATCAAACCAAGGGCAGGCGCCTGTAGCTGTAACAGCAGGGGTTTGATGTCGTGCAGGAGTCTGGCCCGGCCTGCCTCGGTCTGCATGTCGACCTGTGCAGACAATTCAGCCAGCAAAAACCCGGTGAACGGCACCGCCTCTTCATCCATCAGCTGCTCGAAACGTGCGACGCCAAAGCGCCGGATATAGGTATCCGGATCATCTTCCGGCGGCAGAAATAGGAATTCAATGGCTTTGTCGTCCTGCATCAGGGGCAAGGCATTTTCCAGTGCTCGCCACGCGGCCTTGCGGCCAGCCTTGTCGCCATCAAAACAGAATACAATCCGGTCGCTCTGCCGCATGAGTTTCTGGATATGGGTTGGCGTTGTGGCCGTTCCCAAGGCGGCGACGGCATAATCAACACCAAACTGCGCGAGCGAAACCACATCCATGTAGCCCTCTACGACAAGGACTTTGCCTGCAGCGCGGATGGCTTGGCTTGCCTGAAACAGGCCGTACAGCTCACGTCCCTTTTCAAACAGTACCGTTTCCGGGGAGTTGAGATACTTAGGCTCGCCCTTGTCCAGCACCCTACCACCAAAACCGATGATCGCTCCGCGCGCGCTGACGATCGGAAACATGATCCGGTCACGGAAACGATCATAGCGTCGGCCCTGCTCGTTATCGATCACTAAACCGGACTCCAGCAACGCTTCATTCCGGGCGTAATCTGCGAACACCTGCGCCAGGGGCTGCCAGTCATCCGGGGCATAGCCCAAACCGAACCGTGCGGCAATCTCGCCGGTAAGGCCACGCATTTTCAGGTAATCAATGGCTCTAGGCGATTGTTTGAGCTGGCTGCGGAAAAACCGGGTGACCTGCTGCATGACGGAAGGAAGATTAAGTGCCTCGGCCGCAGCTTTTTTCTGGGCTGCCTTGCGCTCTGCGGGCGATAGCTCTTCGGCTGGCACCTGCATGCCGGCGCTGGATGCGAGCTCCTTGACTGCATCTGGAAACGGCAACCCGGCATGCTCCATTAGGAAGCCGATTGCCGTGCCATGCGCACCGCAGCCAAAGCAGTGATAGAACTGTTTGGTCGGGCTGACGGTAAACGAAGGGGATTTTTCCGAATGGAACGGACAACAGGCCTGATAATTCTGGCCGGCTTTTTTCAGCGGCACATAGCGCTCCACCACGTCGACAATGTCGACGCGGTTGAGCAAGTCCTGAATGAAACTATCCGGGATTCTGGCCAAGGGAGTAGCCGTCGTTCGCCGGCGATGTGTCAGCACACCACCGGCGAATACGGGTTTAGCCTGCGAGTTTTTTCTTGATCAGTGCCGATACGGCAGCCATGTCGGCTTTGCCGGCCAGCTTCGGCTTCAACAGGCCCATCAGCTTGCCCATGTCTTGCGGACCAGCTGCGCCGGTAGCGGCGATGGCGGCTACGACTTCGGCTTCGATTTCCTCTGCCGACAATTGCGCCGGCATGTAGCCTTGCAGCAGATTGAGCTCGAATTTCTCCTGATCGGCCAGATCCTGGCGGCCGGCAGATTCATACTGGCTGATCGAATCGCGGCGTTGCTTGAGCATTTTTTCGATGATGGTGACGATCATTTCATCGGACAGCTCTACACGCTCGTCGACTTCCTTCTGTTTCATCGCTGCGGTCAGCAGACGGATGGTGCCAAGCTTCTGCGCGTTTTTCTCGCGCATCGCGGTTTTCATGTCTTCCTGAATTTGTGCCTTGAGGCTCATCGTTTCCCCCTGTATCTTGGTTTTCCGGCCTGAAATGCACAAGGCCGCTTACGCGGCCTTGAGTGTAACCTAGAAGCGCCGACGCTTAGTACATCTTCGGCGGCAGCATCTGACTGCGCAGACGCTTGTAGTGACGCTTCACGGCCGCAGCAAGTTTGCGCTTACGTTCAGCGGTCGGTTTCTCGTAAAACTCACGAGCGCGCAACTCGGTCAGCAGACCGGTTTTCTCAACCGTACGCTTGAAACGGCGCATAGCCACTTCGAATGGCTCGTTTTCCTTGACGCGGACACTAGGCATTTACATCGACCTCAATTCTAAAAGGTAGGGTTTATCGGAAAAAAGCAATGCTAGCAAGCCAGCGATCTGATTTCAAGCAGAAAATCGGATTTTTGCCAAAAGCAAGCAGAAAAAGTTTCTGTACGCTGGGCACGGACGGGTAAAATCCGTTTCTTTTTGCTTTCATGGCATTTAAATGCTTGTTCTTGGTATCGAAACCTCTTGCGACGAATCCGGCATTGCGCTGTACGACACCGAATGCGGCCTGTTGGCCCATCGGCTGCACACCCAGATGAAAATGCACGCCGAATACGGCGGCGTGGTGCCGGAACTGGCATCGCGCGACCACATCCGCCGTGTGTTGCCGTTGACCAGTGAATGCCTGAAAGCCGCCGGCCGCAACCTGAACGATATAGATGCCATTGCCTATACTGCCGGTCCTGGTCTGGCCGGCGCATTACTGGTTGGAGCCAGCATCGCCAACGGGCTGGCAGTGGCGCTGAACAAGCCGACCATCGCCGTACATCATCTCGAAGGCCACCTGCTGTCGCCGCTGCTTGCCGACCCGGCGCCACAATTTCCGTTTGTTGCCTTGCTGGTTTCTGGCGGGCATAGCCAACTGATGCGCGTCGATGGCGTCGGCCGCTACCAATTGCTGGGTGAGACGCTGGACGATGCTGCCGGCGAAGCCTTCGATAAAACCGCCAAGCTGCTTGGCCTGCCCTACCCCGGCGGCCCGCTGTTGTCGAAGCTGGCCGAACAAGGCGACCCGCAACGTTTCACGCTGCCGCGGCCTATGCTGAATTCGCCCGATCTGGATTTCAGCTTTTCCGGGCTGAAAACCGCGGTACTGACTCTGGTACGCGAACAACCGCAGATCGACGAACAGACACGTGCCGATATCTGTGCCGCTTTTCAGGAGGCGATTGTCGAGGTGCTGGTGAAAAAATCGCTGAAGGCACTGAAACAGACCGGACTGAAACAGCTGGTGATTGCCGGTGGTGTCGGCGCCAACAAGCAACTGCGCCAGCAGCTCGACCTGCAGGCCGAGCGTAAACGTTTCAAAGTGTTTTACCCGCCACTTGAATTCTGCACCGACAACGGTGCAATGATCGCCTTTGCCGGAGCACAGCGACTGCAACAGGCCAGCTGCGGCAATGGTGGCTTCAGCGTGCAACCGCGCTGGGATCTGGGCAGTCTGCCGAATCCGGAGCAAGCAGCATGATCTGTCTGAAGAACCTGTCACTGCAACGCGGCACCAAGCCGATTTTCGACCGAGTCACCCTGACCATTCAGCCCGGGCAGAAAGTCGGAGTCGTCGGCGCCAACGGCTGCGGCAAATCGACGCTGTTCTCGCTGCTGCGCGGTGAGTTGCACAGCGATGCCGGCGACGTCGAACTGCCGCCGCGCATCACCATCGCCCATGTGGCACAGGAAACGCCGGCACTGCCGCAGGCCGCGCTCGAGTATGTGATCGACGGCGACCGCGAACTGCGCCAACTGCAGCGGGCCCTGGCAGAAGCCGAGGCGGTGCACGACGGCACGCGGATCGCCGAGCTGCACGCGCAACTCGACCATGTCGACGGCTACAGCGCCAATGCCCGTGCCGCCAAGCTGCTGGCCGGCCTCGGCTTTGCCCAGGAACAGCTGCAGACGCCAGTTTCGGCCTTTTCCGGCGGCTGGCGCATGCGACTGAACCTGGCGCAGGCGCTGATGTGTCGCTCCGACCTGCTGCTGCTGGACGAGCCGACCAATCACCTCGATCTGGAAACGGTAATGTGGCTGGAGAACTGGCTGCGCGCTTATCCCGGCACCCTGCTGCTGATCTCGCACGACCGCGATTTCCTCGATGCCACCATCAACCAGATCGCCCATGTCGCCCATTGCGGCATCACCTTGTACACCGGCAATTACGAAGATTTCGAACGCCAGAAAGCCGAGCGGCTGGCACAGCAGCAATCGGCATTCCAGAAGCAGCAACGCGAAATCGCTCACCTGCAGTCGTTCATCGATCGCTTCAAAGCCAAGGCAACCAAGGCCAAACAGGCGCAGAGCCGTGTCAAGGCGCTGGAACGGATGGAGCTGATTGCCGCAGCCAAGGTCGATTCGCCGTTCACCTTCAGTTTCCGCGACCCGGAATCCAGCCCAAACCCACTGTTGCGTATCGAACAGGCCGATGCCGGCTACGGAGCCACGCCGATCCTGCGCCGCATCAATCTGAGCATTCAGGCGGGCAGCCGTATCGGCCTGCTGGGCCTGAACGGTGCCGGCAAATCGACACTGATCAAGCTGCTGGCCGGCGAAATGGTGCCGCTGAACGGCCAGCGTATCGAAGGCAAAGGACTGAAGATCGGCTATTTCGCCCAGCATCAGCTGGAGACGTTGCGACCGGACGAATCGCCACTATGGCATTTGCAGAAACTCGACCCGAACGCACGCGAAGCCGACCTGCGCAGCTATCTCGGCGGTTTCGACTTTGTCGGTGATAACGCGTTGGCACCGGTCGGGCCGTTCTCTGGCGGCGAGAAATCGCGCCTGGCGCTGGCGCTGTTGATCTGGCAACGCCCCAACCTGCTGCTGCTGGACGAGCCGACCAACCACCTGGACCTGGAAATGCGCGAAGCACTGACATTTGCGCTGCAGGACTACAGCGGCTCGCTGATCGTGGTTTCGCACGACCGCCATCTGCTGCGTGCCACCACCGACGACTTCTGGCTGGTCGAAAATGGCGCGGTCAACCCGTTCGATGGCGATCTCGATGACTACCGCCGTTATCGCAGCGAACAGGCGCAGCTCGATGCTCCGCCACCGAGTCAGGCCAATGTCGACCGCAAGGCCCAGAAACGCCAGGAAGCCGAGGAGCGGCAACGCCTGGCGCAGTTGCGCAAGCCGCTGGAAGCGCGCTTGAAGAAAATCGAACCGGAGATGGAACGGCTCAATACCGAAAAAGCCGAGCTGGAACAACGCCTGGCTGCCGATGGTTTGTACGCCCCGGAGCGCAAGGATGAACTGAAATCCGCGTTATTGCGCCAGGCGGAAGTTGGGTCGCGGCTGGAAGAGCTGGAGCTGGATTGGCTGGATATCCAGGAACAGCTGGAATCCATTGCCGCTTCGGCGTAAAAAAAGCGGCGCTTCGAGCGCCGTTTTTTTTACGCTTGCACTCAATTGCCCAATGCCCGTTCCAGCACCTCGATAAAACGTGCATTTTCTTCCGGCAGGCCGATACTGACGCGCAAGCTGTTCGGCATCCTGTAACCGGCCAGAGGCCGCACGATCACGCCATTCTCCAGCATGAATCGATTCAGCGCCGCGGCGTCGCCGCAATGGAACGCAACGAAATTGCCATAGCTGGGAATGAACGCAATATTCAATCGGACGAAGGCATCGGTAATCTGCCGCATGCCTTCGCTATTGATGCGCACCGTTTCACGCAGGAAATCGATATCGTCCAATGCCGCCACCGCTGCAGCCTGTGCCAACGAGTTGACGTTGAACGGCTGGCGCACACGGTTCATCAGATCGGCCACCGGCGCCGAGGTGATGGCGAAACCGACCCGCAAACCAGCCAGCCCATAGGCTTTGGACAGGGTACGGCTGACGATCAGGTTAGGAAAGCGCCGGGTCAGGCCGATGCTGTCGAGCTGCTTTTCCTGCGGCAGGTATTCGGTATAAGCCTCGTCAAGCACCACCAGCACATTGGCGGGGCATTGTTCCATGAACTCGGTCACCTCTGCGGCGGATGCCAGAGTGCCGGTCGGATTGTTGGGGTTGGCAATGAATACCAGCTTGGTATTCGGGCGAATCGCCGCCAGCATTGCCTGCAGATCATGACCATACTCCACCGCGCGGGTTTCGATGCCCTCCGCACCTACCCCCTGTACCGCCAGTTGATACACCGCAAAGCTGTATTGCGAATATACCGCACTGTCGGCCGCCGTCAGAAACGTGCGGGCAACCAGTTCCAACACATCGTTGGAGCCGTTGCCAAGCACGATCTGATCCATACCCACCTGGTATCTCGCGGCAATCTTGCTTTTAAGTTCGAAACCATTGCCATCCGGGTACCGCGCCAGATCGTCCATTGCCACGAGCATTGCGGCCTTGGCTTTCGGGCTCAGGCCAAGCGGGTTTTCGTTCGACGCCAGCTTGACGATGCTGCTCTCGGCAAGCCCCATTTCGCGGGCAAGTTCGGATGTCGGTTTACCGGGCTGGTAAGGAGCAATGCTGCGGATATAGGCGGGAGCGAGTTGAGTCAGATCCATGGAGATTACTTTCAGGTTTTAACTATTCAGCAATTTGGCCATTCGCAGGCTGGCGGGTAAACGATGCGGCAGGAGCTGGCTGACCCTGGTTTCAACCAGGATTTCAAAACCCAGACCGGCGTAAAACCGCACGGCACCGGGATTACCGCTATCGACATCTACCAGCATCTGGCGATAGCCCCGAGCCCGGGCCTGCTCAATCAGGTGAGCCACGATAGCGGCACCGACGCCCTGTCCGCGACGGTCGGCGGCAACCGCCAGACTGCGCAGATACCAGGCATCATCGGGTAAGCGCGGGAACAGATAGGCCAGCACCTGCTCGCGCGCCAGCAAGTGTTCGGCGGCACCGCCGCAGACCGCACGCAGAGCGGCATCCGAGGCCGCGCCGAGTGCGCCTTCCAGAGCGGCCGGATAACTGCTGACCACGGCGGCGAGCCCCTGTTGATCAACAATGACCCGGTTTTCACTCGCGCTATAGGCGCCGGCAGGGTGTTGCCATAAGGCAGCCAGCGTGCCAAGCACCTGCTGTTGGCTATCGAACCAGTAATCGTAATAAGGCGGGTCGGATTCGTACACCAGATGTGCAGCAGCCATGGCGTCGACCGGCCGGCCCGGTTCGAGCAGCGGCACAGCCATCACGGCTTGATCCGCTTATCGACGCCTGCGGGCTGCTGTTGCGCCATCTGATCAAGCAATTCATCGATGGAATGCATGATTAAAGGCGCGCGGGTCTGCGCATGTAGAAAACCATCCCTTTCTGCGCGTTGCCACAGTGCACGGAACGGGTCGAAATACCCGTCGACGTCGAGCATGCCGACCGGATAAGGGTGGATGCCAAGCTGAGCCCAGGTCAGAATTTCAAACAATTCGTCGAAAGTGCCGATGCCGCCGGGCAAGGCGATGAACCCCTGCGCCAGCTGGGCCATTCTGGCCTTGCGGCTGTGCATCGAATCGACCACCACCAGCTCGCTGAGCCCTTCGTGCGCCAGCTCGCGTTCAACCATGAAATCGGGGATAACGCCGATCACCCGGCCGCCAAATGCCAGCGTCGCCGACGCCAGGTCGCCCATCAGACCAATGTTGCCGCCGCCGTATACCAGGGTGATGCGGCGGCTGGCCAGCGCCCGGCCCAAGTCGACCGCGGCATCGCGATAGACAACCTGTTTGCCATGGTTGGCGCCGCAAAAAACAGCTACCGCCTGCATCGGTTACAGCACCGCAACCGGGTACGACCCCAGCACACGCAACATCACGGCACGCTCACGCAACTGTTCCATTGCAGTACGAACCGGCTCGACGTCCCGATGACCTTCGACATCGACGAAGAATACGTATTCCCAGGTTCCGCCTTTTGCCGGCCGCGATTCGAATTTGCTCATGCTGACGCCGGTTGCCGCCAGCGGTGCAAGCAATTCGTGTACCGCACCGGGCTGGTTTTTGGCGGTAAGCAACAACGAGGTTTTGTCCTTGCCGGATGGCGGTGCATCCTGCTGGCCAAGTACCAGGAAACGGGTGGTGTTGTTCGGCTCGTCTTCGATGTTGGCGACAACCTTGATCAGCTCATAACGCTCGGCCGCCGCTTCGCCGGCAATGGCCGCCGAACTGTCGTCCTGCGCCGCGAGACGGGCGGCTTCGGCATTGCTTGTAACCGGAATACGCTCGACATTCGGCAGATGGGCGTTCAGCCATTCGTGGCACTGGCCCAGCGATTGCGAATGCGAATAGACCCGCTGGATACCCGCCAGCGTTGCGGATTTGCGCAGCAGATGCTGATGGATACGCAGCACCACTTCGCCGCAGACCTTGAGCGAGGTCTGGATCAGCAGATCCAGGGTACGGCCCACCGCCCCTTCGGTAGAGTTTTCCACCGGCACCACGGCAAAATCGGTCTGGCCGGATTCAGTGGCGCGGAAAACCTCATCAATAGAGCGACATGGTGTCAGCAATGCGGCGTGGCCAAATTGCTTTACCGCTGCGGATTCAGTAAATGTGCCAAGAGGCCCGAGAAATCCGACATTCAACGGCCGTTCCAGCGACAGACAAGCTGACATGATTTCCCGGAACAGCCGTGCAGCCATTTCATCCGGCAACGGCCCCTGATTCAGTTCCTTGATTCTTCGCAACACTTGCGCCTCGCGCTCGGGACGGTACATCACCCCTCCCCCCTTGATCTCGCCAATCTGGCGCGCATGCTCCGCACGGCGATTGATCAGGCCAAGAATCTGGACGTCGATAGCGTCGATGGCATCACGATGTTGTTTCAGTTGTTGATCAGACATGCTGGGAAACCGGGCAATTCGTCAAAGGGGCAAGCATACCATGGGGTGGGTCAGTCGGTTCCGGCTGATACCGCTCAGGGCAAGCCGCGATGCAAGTCACTGATGATGTCCAGTGGAGATTCCAGACCAATCGCGAGACGCAGCATACCGTCGGTAATGCCGGCAGCGAGCCGCGCATCAGCACTGATCCGGCCGTGCGTGGTTGTGGCGGGGTGAGTAATGGTCGTCTTGACATCGCCAAGATTGGCCGTCACCGACATCAGCCGGGCTGAGTCGATTATCTGCCACGCCCCTTCTTTGCCGGTTTTGACCTCGAAGGTAACGATCCCCCCTCCGCCACTTTGCTGCTTTTGTGCCAGCGCATACTGGGGGTGTGAGGGTAATCCCGGATAAAAGACGCGCGCAATGGCTGGATGGGATTCCAGCCATTGCGCTACCTGCAGTGCATGCTGGCAATGGGCTTGCATCCGCAGCGACAAGGTTTCCAGTCCCTTGAGGAATATCCAGGCATTAAAGGCCGACAAGGTGGGGCCGGCAGTACGCAAGAATCCATAAACCGGCTCCAGCACATCCTTGCGCCCCAGCACGGCCCCCCCCAGAACCCGCCCCTGCCCATCCAGATACTTGGTCGCCGAGTGAATGACGATATCGGCCCCCCATTGCAACGGCTTTTGCAGAACCGGGGTGCAAAAGCAATTATCGACAGCCAGCAAAGCGCCGTTGGCATGGGCGATGGCTGCGATCGAGCTGATATCAGCAATTTCTGTCAGCGGATTGGACGGCGTTTCGATGAAAAACAACTTGGTATTCGGCCTGACAGCGGATTGCCAAGCATCCGGATCCGTCAGCGAAACATAGCTGGTTTCGATGCCGAAGCGGCCCAGAATATTATTGAACAACTGAACAGTTGCACCAAACAGGCTTTGCGACGCAACGATATGATCGCCTGCCGAGAGCAATCCCATTGTGCAGGCCAGGATGGCTGACATGCCGGAAGCTGTCGCCACACAACTCTCGGCACCTTCGAGTGCGGCCAGCCGCTGCTGGAAAGCTGTCACCGTCGGGTTGGTGAATCGTGCGTAGATATTGCCCGGTTCCGTGTTGGCAAAACGTGCCGCGGCCTGCGCAGCGCCATCAAAGACAAAGCTGGAGGTCAAATAAAGCGCTTCGCTATGCTCGCCAAACTGCGAACGATCAACACCGGCACGGATTGCCAGCGTTTCGTCATGCCATTCCGGATCAATTGGGTAATTCATGGTGGATATCCCGTCAAATAACAAAACCCGCCTGCTGCAGCAAAGCGGGTTTCGACACATCCTCGCGAAACGCCACGCTTTAGCTGCACTTATTCAAGCGCCCGCAAGCAGTGACAAATCGGCGCGACCAGCGCATATTGCCCACCGGATGCAAGCCATGTCAACCACTTGCACCCCGGCCTCAACGCCGGTTTACATCAGATTCTGCTCAGCCACGCCAACGTTCAGATCCAGATCCTTTTCTTTTTCTGCCTTGGCCGCATCGTTGCGCTCGTTCTCGATATGGTCGAGATACACCTCGTCGATATCACCCGTCACATAACGGCCACTGAAGCAGGAGCTTTCAAAATCGCGTAACCGATTACTGCAACGTCGTACAGCGAACTCCAGCGCGTCGATATCCTGATAAATCACCGCATCGGCACCAATTTCCTGGGCAATCTGTTCGTCATTGCGGCCAGTCGCCAGCAATTCCTTGCGGGTCGGCATGTCAATGCCGTAGACGTTGGGGAACCGGACCGGGGGCGCAGCAGAGGCAAAGTAGACCTTTTGTGCGCCAGCATCACGCGCCATTTGCACAATCTCGCGAGAAGTCGTGCCACGCACGATGGAATCATCGACCAGCAGCACATTCTTGCCCTTGAACTCTACTACGATCGGATTCAGTTTCTGGCGAACTGACTTCTTGCGCACCGACTGGCCAGGCATGATGAATGTACGACCGATATAACGGTTTTTGATGAACCCTTCCCGATAGGGTAAACCCAGGTGATTTGCCAACTGCAACGCGCTGGCGCGACTGGTATCAGGAATCGGAATCACGACATCGATATCCATTTCCGGTAACACCCGGCGAACTTTGTCAGCCAGGTTTTCCCCCATGAACAATCGCGATTGATAAACCGATACACCGTCAATCACCGAATCCGGCCGTGCAAAATAAACGAATTCAAAAATGCACGGCGTCAAAGAGGTTTGCTGCGCGCAGTATCTGGAGAACATCTGCCCTTCGGGCGAGATGAAAATCGCCTCTCCCGGCTCGATATCACGCAGTACCTCAAACCCGAGCGAATCGAGTGCAACGCTCTCCGATGCAACCATGTATTCCACTCCGGCTGGCGTTTCCGCCTTGCCCAGCACCAGCGGGCGAATACCGTTAGGGTCACGGAAAGCCAGTAGCCCTTGGCCCGCAATCATTGCTACCACGGCATAAGCACCCTTGCAACGCTGATGCACAGCCTCGACCGCACCAAAAACGGCATCGATGTCCAGCTCTATCGATCGGGCACGCGCTTGCAATTCGTGAGCAAAAACGTTGAGCAAGGCTTCGGAATCCGAGCTGGTATTGATATGTCGGCGGTCCAGCTTGAACATATCCTGCTTGAGCTGGTCAGCGTTGGTCAGATTACCGTTGTGGGCCAGCACGATGCCAAACGGCGAGTTGACATAAAACGGCTGGGCCTCAGAAATGGCCGAAGCCGATCCAGCGGTCGGGTAGCGAACATGGCCGATACCCATGTTGCCGGATAGCGAGCGCATGTTTCTGGTACGAAACACGTCCTTGACCAGACCTGCGCCCTTGTGCAGGTGCAATCGCGGGCCTTCGGCGGTAACGATACCTGCAGCATCCTGGCCGCGATGTTGGAGAATCAGCAAACCGTCATACAGCAGCTGATTGACTGGGCTTTGGGCAACGATGCCGATAATTCCACACATACTGTTTCACTCGTAGCGAATGTGTCGGGCCAACTCATCCGGCAGCCAGGGTCTGACTGCCAGCGCACTGGCTTCGAGCACGGGACTGAACATGGCGTTTTTCCATGTCTGGGTTTGGGGAAGGCCGGTAAGGCCCGCGAGTAAAACGAGAACCAGGACGATGAAGCTGCCGCGAAGCAAACCGATTACTGCGCCAAGCATACGGTCAAATCCGGACAACCCCAGTGCCTTGATCACCTCTGACAGGGCGATTGACAGCAGAGTCATGATCAGCAGTGAGCCAAGAAACAGCGCAACAAACCCGGACAACAATCGCAGCTCCGGACTTGGAATCGATTCAGGCAGAAGTGGAGCGAGCTCTTCAGTGAAATTTCGGGCAAACCAGAAAGAAATAAACCAGGCAGAAAGGGCAACGATTTCGCGTACCGCTCCCCTGATAACCGACAACAATACGGAAAAACCAATTATCAGCAGGATTGCATAGTCAAACGAGGTCATGGGTCTGAGGCTATCGGGAAATAATCAAGCCAGAGACACCAGCAGACTGGGCCTTGGAAACAATCTTTTCGGCCTGCTCCCGACTGCCAAACGGGCCGACGCGGACCCGCGTTACATTTCCGGCTTGCTCGGCATGGGCATGCACACCAACAGACGCCAGTTTTACCAACAGGGCACTGACTTTGTCAGCATCCGACAATGCCGCAAACTGAACGATATGACGCTTGTCAGGTTTGGATTCACCCGCTTTGTCAGTGGCAACAGCAGCCTTGGCTGATTTTGATTGGCCACCTTTATCGCCGTCCATATCCTTCCGTGCTGGCTGGGCAGATTTCTGCTGCGGCAAGGGCAGTTGGGAGAGTGACGGTTCTGCCGGCTTGGGAGCAGGTTTGACTGCTTTGGCGGCTGGCAACGCCTGCCGCCCGGAATCGGCCGGTTTCACGGGCATTCCAACAGATTCTGGCACCGGAGGTTTGACCGGAGAAGGCTCCAGGGTGGCAACACTGCCGGGTACGGCCGGCACCGGCGTCTGTTCTGCAGAGGAAACAGGTTCACTCATTACAGCGCCTTGCTGCGAGGGTTTGCTGGCTGTTGTCATGGCCGGCGCAGGCGAGCGGATCTGCGGAGCATCGCTGACGATTTCGACCGTTTGGGCAGGCATTTGCTGCAGCGCGGCCTTTGGCTCGCTGTCCAGTACGTTCCACAGCACGGTCAAGGCAACCAGAACCAGCGCTACTGCACCTACCAGGCGCCGCCGTGCCTGTTTTTTGATTGCAAGCAATTCTTCACTGGAAGAAGTCGGCTGGGTCATGCGGCTCCTGAAGCGGTCAACGGCCACGACGTTGCCGGGCAAGCATCACCTCGGCGACGGTGTGAAAGGATCCAAAAACGACGATTCTATCATTTTCGGCGGCCTTGTTACATGCAGCCTGGTAAGCGGCTGCCACATCTGCAAAGACGCTGACCTTGCCGGAACATCCGCCAGCAGTCAGTTGCGCCGCCAGTTCATCACCAGTCAACCCACGCGGGCCAGCCAAACCGGCCACCATCCAATGGTCGAACTCCTCACGTAACTCCGACACCACACCGGCAATGTCCTTGTCGGCCAACATCGAAAAAACGGCGAATGTCGTTGGGTGATAAGCCATACTCTTCAGGCTGGCACGAAGGGAGCTGGCTGCATGTGGATTATGCGCAACGTCCAGCACAACGGTTGGTCGCCCAGCGAGCACCTGGAATCGCCCTGGCCATTCCACTGCCAGCAATCCCTGCTTGATCGCCCCGATACCCACCGGGAGTCGCTCCCGCAACTCTCCCAGTACAGCCAGGGCTACCGACGCATTTGCCAACTGGTAAGCGCCACGCAATGCCGGAAACGGCAAAGCAAGATGCTTGCCATGCCTGCCTTCAAATGACCACTGATTTTCCTGGCGCTGAAAACCAAAGTCCACACCGATCCGCTGAAGCGGCGCGCCGATCTGGCTGGCATATGCCGTCACTGAGTCAGGAGGTGCGGGATCGCCCATTATGGCTGGCACACCAGACCGGAAAATACCGGCTTTCTCGTATCCTATCGATTCGCGATCGTTACCCAGATAAGCCTGATGATCCAGATCGACCGAAACAAGCACTGAACAGGATGGTTCAAACAGATTAACAGCATCCAATCGACCGCCGAGTCCGACTTCAAGCACAACCACGTCCACATTGGCGTCATCAAAGGCCAGCATGGCGGCGAGAGTTCCGAATTCAAAATAGGTCAGCGATATATCGCCACGCGCAACTTCGATCTGCGCGAATATCTGACAGAGACGGATTTCATCAATTGACTCACCACATATCTGAATGCGCTCAGTAAAGCTAAGCAGATGTGGAGAGGTATACAATCCGACACGGTAACCCGCGGCATTCAGAATGGCTGCAAGAAAAGCGCACGCAGACCCTTTCCCGTTGGTTCCGCCAACAGTAATGATCGGTGCACTCTCTGCTGATGCTCCGAGCCTGGCCCACACCGCTGCAATGCGTTCCAGGCCAAGATCAATTGCTGCTGGATGGATACTCTCAAGGTACTGCAACCATTCGGCCAATGCCCGAGGTTGCGAAAGCGTGCTTGGCGGACAACCTTCGTCTACTGACGTGGGGGGTGCGTTGGAAGTCATCGATCTCGAGCGGGTCGTTTTTGCAACAGGGTCAACAAATCAGCCACTTTGTCGCGCAACTGCCGGCGATCAACGATCATGTCAATCGCACCATGCTCCAGAAGGAATTCTGATCGCTGGAACCCGTCAGGCAGCGTCTCGCGAACGGTTTGTTCGATGACACGCGGCCCGGCAAAACCGATCAGGGCCTTTGGCTCGGCAATAACGACATCGCCCAGGAAAGCAAAACTGGCAGACACCCCACCCATGGTCGGATCCGTCAGGAGCGAGATGAAAGGGAGATTTTTGTCACTCAGGAAGGTAAGTGCCGCGCTGGTTTTCGCCATTTGCATCAGCGAAAACAGCCCTTCCTGCATCCTTGCCCCCCCACTCGCCGCTACGCAGATGAAGGGCAGATTCTGATCCAGGCAAGTATAAATGGCCCGGACAAACCGCTCCCCCACCACCGAACCCATCGATCCACCGATGAACCGGAATTCAAACGCAGCAGCAACCACCGGCACTTGGTGGATACTGCCTTGCATGACTACCAAAGCGTCTTCTTCACCCGTTTCATCAACAGCCGCTTGCAAACGGTCAGGGTACTTCTTGCTGTCCTTGAACTTCAGCGGATCAACCGGGCGCACCTCGGTGCCGATCTCAAACCTGGCATCGCTGTCGAGCAACAAATCCAGTCGCTTGCGTGCCGAAAGCGGGGTGTGGAAAGCGCACTTGGGACAGACATGAAGATTATTCTCCAAGTCGGTTCGATACAACACCGCCTCGCATGCCGGACACTTGCTCCACAGTCCTTCCGGCACCCCTGTCTTGGCCAGATTGGCCTTGCTCTTGATTTTTGGAGGAAGTAATTTCTGTAGCCAGCTCATGTTCGCCTCCTTGACCGGTATCTTCATGCACGGTCCATTGCCAGACGGATTTCGTTCACCAGGGCGCCCACCCGCTGCACCGCCTGCGCCGGGCCCGCTGCTTCGATCTCTTGAACCAGCCGGCTACCGATCACGACAGCGTCGGCAACCGTTCCGACAGCACGCGCAGTCTCCCCGTCACGGATGCCAAACCCCACCCCAACCGGAATATGGACATGCTTGCGAATCAGGGGCAATCGTGCGGCGACCTCTGACATATCAAGATTAGCCGCCCCGGTGACGCCGCGCAAAGAGACGTAATAAACGTACCCCTGCGCCATTTCGCCCACCTTGGCGATTCGGCTTTCGGGGGTAGTCGGCGCGATCAGGAAAATCGGCGCAATATGGTGAGCCTTCAGGCTGGCGACCAAAGATTCCGCCTCTTCTGGAGGAATATCAACGGTCAACAGCCCGTCCACCCCCGCATCCCGAGCCGCTGCCGCAAAAGAGTCGTAACCCATTGCTTCAACGGGGTTGGCGTATCCCATCAGCACCACGGGGGTAACCGAATCCGTCGAGCGAAAAACCCGTACCATTTGCAGCACCTGCTGCAAGGTCACGCCATTGGCCAGGGCGCGTTCACTGGCGCGCTGGATAACCGGACCATCAGCCATCGGATCCGAAAACGGGATGCCCAGTTCCAGTACATCGGCACCGGCCGCGACCAGTTCATGCATTAGCGGAACCGTTGTCGTAACATCCGGATCTCCCGCCGTGACAAACGGGATCAACGCCTTGCGATCTTGCTCGCTCAACTGCTGGAAACGCTTTTCAATTCTGGACATGCTGGATTCCTGACTGCGGGCGGTAACGCCAGGCTGCGCCGGCATTTCCGGGCCCGTCTTGAAGTAGGGAGTATCGGTCAAAGCTGGATGCCGGACAGCGAGGCCACGGTAGGAATATCCTTGTCACCGCGCCCGGAAAGGTTAACCAGAATTGTCTGGTCCGGCCGCATCGAAGACGCCAGCCGCTTGGCATACGCCAGAGCATGGCTGGATTCCAGCGCAGGAATGATCCCCTCGTATCTGCACAAATCATGAAACGCCTGCAGAGCCTCGTCGTCATTCGCAGCGACATATTCGGCCCGCCCGATATCCTTCAGGTAACTATGCTCCGGACCTACGCCGGGGTAATCCAGACCCGCAGAAATCGAATGTGTTTCAATGATTTGTCCATGCTGGTCCTGCATCAGATAGGTACGGTTACCGTGAAGGACACCGGGAGAGCCAGCAGACAGCGGTGCAGCATGGCGCCCGCTTGCCACGCCCTCCCCGCCTGCTTCGACACCGATCAAACGAACGCCATCCACCCCGAGATAAGGGTAAAACACTCCGATCGCATTGGAACCACCACCAACGCAGGCTACGATTGCGTCGGGCTGGCGACCGGTCAGCTCAGGCATCTGCCATTTGCATTCCTCGCCGATGATGGCCTGAAAGTCACGCACCATCATGGGATAAGGGTGTGGGCCGGCGGCTGTACCAAGAATGTAGAACGTACTGTCGATATGGGTAACCCAATCGCGCATGGCCTCGTTCAACGCATCCTTAAGCGTTCTGGAGCCGCTTTCCACCGGGATGACCGTTGCACCCAGCAGCTTCATCCGGTACACATTTGCCGACTGCCGCTTGACGTCTTCGGAACCCATGTAGACAACACATTCCATGCCATACCTGGCAGCGACAGTTGCCGATGCGACACCATGCTGACCTGCTCCGGTTTCAGCAATCACCCGTTTCTTGCCCATGCGGCGAGCAAGCAAGGCCTGACCGATGGTGTTGTTAATCTTGTGGGCGCCAGTGTGATTCAGATCCTCACGTTTCAGATAGATCTGAGCGCCTCCGAGCAGCTCCGACCAACGCCTGGCATGGTAAATCGGGCTCGGGCGGCCGACATAATGTTTCAGTTCGTGCTGATACTCCGCCATGAACAACGGATCCTGGCGAGCCAGTTCGTACTGCTTGCGCAACTCGTCCAGAGCAGCCATCAGGGTTTCGGCGACATAAACGCCGCCATACGCACCAAAATGACCCCGGGCGTCAGGCAAGTCGTACATCTGCATTACACACTCCATCAATAAAAACTTTCATCTTGTCGGCACACTTGAGGCCCTTCTCCACCTCCACGCCGCTGGATACGTCAACGGCCCAGGGCTTAACCGTGCACACTGCGTCGCTCACATTGTCGGCAGTCAGGCCACCGGAAAGGATGATGGGCAATGGCAGTCGGTCCGGAATCAGCGACCAATCAAAACGTTCGCCGGTTCCACCGGGCACCCCGTGCACCCAGGCATCTAGCAATAACCCACTGGCGGATGGGTAACGGGCGGCGTATTGTAGCAAATCCAGTCCGGGTTTTACCCGAACCGCCTTGATATAGCGACAGGCAAAACGCTGACAGTACTCCGGACTTTCGTTGCCGTGAAACTGCAGGACGCTAAGCGGCACGCGCTCAAGCACTTCATGAACGGTCGATTCTGCAGCATCGACAAACAACCCCACAATGGAGACAAATGGAGGCAACGCCCGGCAGAGGATGTCAGCCTGTTCAATACTGACATTGCGCGGACTGGGGGGATAGAAGACCAGTCCGATTGCATCAGCGCCCAGCGCAATAGCCTCGACGGCGTGTTCCGCTCGGGTAAAACCACAAATCTTGATGCGGGTACGCATGGCTCACCTCCCCAGAGGCCGGCAATATGGCCAGAGAGCGGCATGGCAACCGGGCTCATCAGCGGCCAAGCAAGGGAGAGCGGCTCCACTCCCTCTCTGGCCAAAACCAGCTTCAGGATACGGTTCCACGCATTTCATCAAGCATTTCCCTTGCCAACTTACCCTGTGACGCACTGCCTTCTTCAAGTACCTCCTGCAGGATTTCATTGGCGCTGTCACGATCTCCCATATCGATGTAGGCACGCGCCAGACTGATCTTGATATCAATCGGGTCCTCGTCACTCTCGGGATCGACGTCCAGATCCATGTCAAGCACGGCAGGTGAAGACGCGGAAAAAGGAGAACCTGTTGATCCCGCCCCGGCAATTTCTGCCGGTTGACTGAGATCCAGATCGATTTGCCCAAAATCAAGGGCAATCTCGCCGTTTAAAGCCTGTCGCTCGTCGCCTGATTCATCGTCACCATGCTCGTCATTGGCTGGCTTTCCAGCATCAAATTCAAAGTCAAAATCCAGCAACGTGTCCGGGTTGATCCGTGACGACACAGGCACAGTCGACTCGACAGCCGATGCTGCAATTTGTCGTTGACTATCCCCACCAACCGGTGCGAATGGTTCAGCCAGCCCCGCCATTGTTGCGTCATTGGTCGGTTGATCAGCTGCTATCCGTTCACTGGGTACCACCGGCGCGTTAGCGTCCGCCGACACCAAGGCAAGCTCTATGGTATCGACTGGCGCTGCCGGCCGAGAGACAGGGGAAACGGTATCCGCTCCAAAAACAGGCGACGAGGCTATTGGCTTGCCGGCCTCGTCACTGCCCAGAGGGTTTTTCGGCCCAAAACCAGCACTCAATTCAACGACCCTGGCCCAGATAGAGTCTTCAGAATTAATGCCTGCCTGCTGCATCTCTGCGAGGGTGGCCTCGAACAAGCGAAGATCCCCTCGTGATGCATATATGTCCAGCAGTTTTAGCCGGACATCCTGCCGTTCGGGCATTCGAGTCAGGGCATCACGCAAGATCTCCTCGGCTTGGGAATCCCTGCCATACGCCAGATATACTTCGGCTTCGGCCACTGGATCAATATTGGATGGGTCGAAACTGGCTTCAGCCAGATCTTCTTCTTTCAGCATGGAGTTCATTGATAACGTCGTATCAATGACCGCCCCACCCGTGCTGCCAATCACCACTTGCTTGGTAGGTGTATTATGGGCAAGCAAGCTGTCTTCAAATGGCGGAATGCGCTCTTTGCGTCTACGCCCGGTCAGCCACCACATCAGGCCTGCCCCAATCACGGCAGCCCCCCCCCCCAATGCCAGTGGCTCGTCAAGCACAGCCTGTATCCATCTGGATGCATCGCCATCGGTCGATTGTGATTCGCCTTTGTCAATCGTTTCTTTAGCTTTTCCAGTAGCGGAAGGCTTGCCTGCTGCAAGCGGGGCATCTGGCACCGGTTTGAGTGACGCCGCCGGCACCTCTGCGACTGGGGTTCCACCTTGAGGCTCAGCCGCATCTGGCGTGGGTTCGGCCGCTGACTCACTGGCGGCCTCGGCCCCCCCCCCCGTTGGCGCTGCCTCGCTAGCTTCGGCAATCTTCTGCATTGCTGCAGGATTATTGCCGATCCAGCGAACCACCGTCCGCGTGGCAGCAAGCTGGCGTGTCAACTCGGAATTGCGGCGATTGACTTCCTTTAGCGCCTTGTCCTGCTCGGTAATCTCCTGCTGCAGCAAATCCAGTTTCTGCTGCAACAATGTCAATTGCCGCTTGGCTCGCTCCTCTGCTTCGGTGCCCGCCTGGGCGGGGCCAGAAAACAAACAGGCCACAGCCAGGGCAACCACGCTGAATCGGTACGGATGATTCATTTATCTCCAGGCCTCAACTCGATGACAATTGTTTTAGTTATCCAACACTCAGACAGCTTGTTTTACCGCCGGAACAACCACCGATCTGCTCCGGCGCTCCTCGATATTGTCAGCTCGCCGTGCGAGTCTGCCAGGAGGGAGGCGCCAATGTATTGGCAGTACGGGCGAATGGCCACATCACGCGGCGTTTGAAAGCTCACTTATCCATGAGACATTGTCTCGGTTGACCAGCCACCAGGCGGTTTACCCCCCGACAGAATGGCCAAGCATAGCGCTGTGCGCTGTGCGCCGGGCTCCTTGCAGGTCATTTCGCTCACCGAAAATCAGTACATCCCTGGCAGGCTGCCGGGCTGAAGCTGATCTGACGCGACGGGTGCCAAGCGCACAGATGGCTAAATCACCAGCATATCAGGTGCCCGCCAGATGGCAGCTTGTGGAACGCCACTCGAGTCCCAGCAAGTATCGTAAGTCACCCCGCTGAGATAAAGCCCATCTGGAGAAAATGTTGCGGCGGCTTGGCTTCGGTCCCGAGAACACAGAACCTGTTGCATCCAGTCCGCTGATACACGCCCTTTTCCAATCTGTACCAGACAACCAACGATATTGCGCACCATATGATGCAGGAATGCATCCGCCTGCAGATCAAACACAATCAAGTGGTTTTGCTGCCTGATACTCAAGCGTGACAAATGCTTGATCGCGGATTTTGCCTGACACTCTGCGGCACGAAAGGCACTGAAATCGTGAACTCCCAGCAGGTAACGCGACGCCTCACGCATGGACTCAATGTGCAGCGGATTATGGCACCATCCTACCCGCCCATGCAATAAAGCCGGTCTGACCGGATGGTTAAGCAGCACATAGCGATAGCTGCGGCCGCAAGCCGAAAAACGGGCATGAAAGCTCTCGGGAACCGCCTCTGCCCAGAGAACCGACACAGCCGACGGCAGATAGCTGTTGACGCCTCTGACCCAGGCCGTAATGGGTCGGCGTGCCATCGTATCAAAATGCACAACCTGCATCGAAGCATGAACGCCCGCATCAGTACGGCCCGCAGCATGAACCCGAATCTTTTCCGATGCGATGGCGGACAGTGCATGCTCCAAAGCATCCTGAACGGTCGCCCCGCCTGGCTGCGACTGCCAACCATTAAAACCACATCCATTGTACTCAAGCCCTAGCGCGACTCGCATCACTCATCCTGCATAAACAAACCCGCAAATGGCCACGGCCAGTGCCAGCAACAACCAGTCCTGTCTGACAAAATGACTCTGGCGAATCTCGATCACCGCAAACGGATGCGAAACCACCCTTTCCGGGTGGATCGCCGCCAGCAACTCACGCTGCAATTGCCGGCGATCCGCAACGGCAAATCGTTCTATGTAGTCAAGCACCAGAGTCAGGCGTATCACCAGATTACTACCGTCCCCCGTGCCAGGGATCCGGCCAGCCAGTGTCATCAATCCAGTGATGAGTTGCGACCGAGACAGGCAACTCAATAGCAGACTGAGGGTAGATAACGTAAATATCAAGCGGCATAGCTGTTGCCCCCCGAGGTACATGCCCTGCGTCGACAGCATCGACCAAGGCCAGGCCAACACGAAAGGCTCTCCCGGTGTCAGCACCGAGTACAGCAGTGCGATTGAGACAAAGACCACTTTGTTGCGCCAAAGGAGCCGCGACAAACGAGACGGATTGTAGCTCAGCGACGCCACCAACCCGGCTCCGGCCAACCACGCAAGTTGTGGCCCATGCAACGCCGGAAGCATGGCTACCAGCAATATCCACCCAGCCATAACTACGCCGGGATGAAAGGGAAGAGTTTGCCTAAGAATCATGACACAAACAAAAAAGCCAGGCAGATTAACTGCCTGGCCGAAAACATTACCCAATCACCGGAATCAAAGCTGCTCCAGCAATTGTTTGGCGAGCGACTGGTAGGATGGCGCACCATCCTGAACCACTTCCAGCAGAATTTCCCGTGCGCCTTCCTTGTCCCCCATGTCCAAATAGGCTTTGGCCAGGTCGATTTTGGTGGCCATCGGATCAGCATCATCCAACCCTAAATCGGCGACTGCCTGCGGATTGGTAGCACCTGGCTCTTCGACGGCTGGCAACTCCAGGCTGAGGTCGATGTGCTCGAGCTCAGGCATGGTATCGGCCTTGCCAGATTCTGCCATCGCATCCAGCTGAAAGTCGAAATCAAGCATCTGCTTGCTGTCGGCAGCAGCAGAAGCCACCGCCTCAATCGAAACCTCTTCAGCCTCGACTAGGGGTATATCGACTTCAGTCGCCACCGTTGCCGGCTCAACAACCGGCGCACTTGCCTCGGGCAAGGAGAAATCTCCCAGATCGAAATCCAGTGAATGCACATCCTCAGGCTCAGCGGGGGCGGGCTCTGCCACCACCTTCGCTTCGGCAACAGGATTGAGAGGCTCGGGCTCGCCCAGGTCAAAATCGAGATCTGCAACATCCTCCACCACAGCAACAGGCTCGGGCGACTTGGCCACTTCAGCGGTCCGGTCGATGACCTGTGTTTTGACAAACTGCGCATCGCCGGACGCCTCTGCCGTTTTGTACAAAGGATTGGCGGGATCGAGATCCCGCCCCATCTGGGCTGCATTGGCCCAAAGCTGCCCTTTGCCGCCAGTAGCGCTGAATAACTCGGACGCAACTTCCTCGAAGCTCGCCAGGTTTTTTCGTCCGGCATAGATTTCCAGTAGCTTCAGCCGAATTTCCTGCCGCGAACCATCTTTCGCCAGCGCATCCTTGAGAATTTCTTCAGCCTGAGCATCCCTGCCATAGGCCATATAAACCTCGGCCTCGGCAATTGGATCAACCTCGTCCGTATCAATATTACCCAATCCTGCCCGACTGAAATCGGTAAGGAACGAGCTTTCAGTGGCGTTGGTGTTGATAATGGCACCACCGGTGTTACCCAGCACGGTATTGGCGCGCAGGTCACCGCCGGTAATGATGCTATCTTCGAAAGACGGTTTCTTGCGACGTTTGGCAAGGAAGAACGCCGCGCCACCAAGCAAACCAAGCCCCAGCAGACCGCCACCAATCAGCAGCGAATTATCCATTAACGAGTCCAGCAGACCCGGTTCCGGTGTAGGCTCAGGTGCTTTGGCAGCCGGCTTGACCGGTTCCGGCTTGGGCTGGGCCGGTGGTTGCGTGTCGGAAGGTGCAGGCTGGACAGGAGCTTCAGCGTCTGCAGCTGGCGCAACGGCGGGCTCGCCTTGCTGGAATGGAGCCGGGTTTTCGGCCGCAGGTTTTTCCTTGGGTGGTTCGGCTGGTTTGGCAGACTGTGTCTGCAGATCGGCACCGGCCTTATTCTTCATCTCCAGCAGTTTCTGCATTTCAGCAATATTCTGCTGCAGTTTGGCGACCCGCTCATTGGCATCCTTCAATGCCTTTTCGCGTGCAATCTGTTCTTCCAGTGCGGCATTTTTTTCCTGCTCGCCCTTTCCGACAGCGGCAGCCTTACCCTTGGCATCACCACCTGATAGTTTCAGCACCTCTTTGCTGGCGCCAGGAAGCGGGGCAGTCTTGTCATCAACCTTGGCCGCCAGCTTGCCACTGGCTCCGGACCCGGATTGAGCCGAAGCCTCGGCGGGTGCCTTGGCCACAGTTTCTGCCAGCTTTTGCCGATAGCTGTTCCAGTCGTTGGAATGGGTCTTGATTTCGCGGACAGCCTGTTCGGGGGAAATCGCCTCAACCTTTTCCTTGGCCGGGATGCTGAGTATCTTGCCAGCGCGCAAGCGGTTCATGTTGCCGTTAAGGAAAGCATCTTCGTTAGACTGGTAAAGGCCAACCAGCATCTGCTCCAGGCTAATGCCATCCGGCTTGGTCTTGCCAGCGATCTGTGCCAGCGTTTCACCAGGTTTCACCTTGTAGCCATCCTCGCCGGAGTCAACCGTATTCTCCTGCTCGACCGGTTTGGGTGCCCTGGCCTTGCGCGGCACTACGACCGGCTCTGGCCTGGTTGGCTCAGTTGCCGGCTGTGCAGCCTTGGTTTCTGCTGCTGCCTTGGCGTCGGCTGCCGCTTTTTCCTCTGCGGCCTTCGAGTCTGCCCTGGCGGACTTGAATGAATCCGGCATGCCTGGCTCGTCTACTCGCGGCCCCTTGCGAGTGTAAGTCCGTCCCGGCTTGCCGGTGGCCGGAGTGCCTGCTGCCGCAGCCTGCTGCTTGGCCAATGTATCGCTGGTCACCACTTGGGTCTGGGGCACTTTGGACTGATCGATACGTGGAGACTGGTCACCCAGCGGATCAAGCAAGGCAGTGAATTCGCGAACCAGACGTCCGGTCTGCCAGTTCAGCTCGATCAGGACATCGATAAAGGGTTCGCTAACCGGACTGGATGAGGTGACCTTGATGTAACGGGTACCGTTTGGCCGTTTTTCTACCGAAAATTTCAGGCCGGTAAGATGGGACGGATACTGGAGCTGGGCCTCGCGAAACATTTCCGGCGACGCGAGCTTGGCGGCCATTCCGGACAGTTCGTCTTCCTGCACCGATACCAGATCGATTTCGGCAAGCAGTGGCTGACCGAGGCCAGACAGCACGTTCATCTTGCCCATCCCTGCAGCGACCGAAACAGCCGGTGCTCCGAGCAGCGCGCAGGCCAGTACACATGCCTTAATCTTTGATCTTATCCGCACCATCAATTACATCCTGTCCAAAAAAATGACGTGAAATTATCATCCCGTGTCAGGCCACGCAAGCCAGCGCTTTATCCCCACGACACGCGGCGCTCCATTAATACTATATAAAGTCGCTGCGATTTGAATGCATTTCAGTGGGGAGGTTCCTTTTTTATAGTTGTTTTTTGCATTTCCGGCGTATTTTCGGGTTCTGGCGGCAAAGCTGCTGCCGGAGAGGCTGTCTTGCCCGGCTCGTATTCAGGCAAAGCAGCGGTATTGGAATCAATTCCATATGGCTCGTATTCATAACGCTCGACTTCCACTTGCCCCAGTAATTCAGCCATGCCAGGCATGCCAACCTGTATGGGATAGGGCACACTGGTCTGTTGCCTGGACAGCCAGGCAACACGGTTCCAGTCGATGTCCGGCTGACCGGCTGCTGTTGGGGCAGCCATCTGCTGCAGGAGCGGCTGCAGCGCGGCGATGGCACGCGACAGGCGCCCCCCACCGTAAGGGTATTCTGTCAGTGGGCCATAGGATGTCATGTGCCAGCGCTGGCTGGCATCGACCCCGATAACAAAGGGCTCGTCAATGAAGCGAACCGGCGTACCGATCGGAATTGACGGAAATATTTCAGCGGCGTCTTCAGGATAGAGATGCAAACATCCATGACTGACACGCATGCCAACCCCCCAAGGCCGGTTGGTTGCGTGGATGAAAATCGAAGGGAAGCCTGTTTTGAGCGCCAGCATACCCATCGGGTTATCCGGGCCGGGCGGGAAGTACTCTGGCATGGCTTCTCCGGACTCTTGGCGGTGTTCCTCCTGAATGCTTTTTGGCACGAACCACGCGGGGTCTTTGTATTTCGCCGTCAATCTGGTTTCACCCAACGGGGTCGACCAGCCCTCCCGGGCAATGCCGACCGGATAGGTAACCACTTCGGCGCGCTGCCCCTTTCGCACGGGCGGAAAATAAAATAACCGCCGTTGCGATACATTGACCACAATCCCCCTCCAGGGTTTGGGCGGCAACAAATACCGCGTCGGCACCACAACGCGAGCACTGGCGCCCGGCGTCCAGACAGATGCACCGGGGTTGGCTGCGACCATTTCCTCGTAGCCGACATCGAAATGTCTGGCAATATCGAGCAAGGTATTGTCCGGCGTCGGCGTAACGATACGCAGCGCCCCGACGATGGTCGAACCATCATCCGGTAAAGGAAAGGTACTGGCGCGGGCACTGACTGCAATACACCCCGCCAGCAGATATAACAGGGAGTGGCCGAATACGTGAATCATGGCAAATCAGTCCATTCAACGGGGTGGCTACACTGGGTGGCGCTGGCAATGCTCGGTTCTGCCGGCAACCTGGCCTGGGCTGAAGACGGTGAGCTCTGGCTGGATGCGGACACAAACTCCGCCTCGCTAGTCGTTCGAAATCTGGCCAATCAGGAATTGGCCCGCTTTGAGAATATTTCGATTGGCAGCAACGGCACGACCCAGACTCACTGGCGTGGCGATCAAACCACGCCTCTGGGTGAATATCGCATCACTGCGATCCAACCCAGTCTGCGCTATCGGCTATTCATTGCGCTCAATTACCCGACTGCGGATCAGGCACAAGCGGCTCTGGCGTCCGGCGGAATCAACCCGCTGCAGTTTCGTCGAATCATGGCGGCCCACAATCAGGGCCGTACCCCGCCGGCCGACACCCGTCTGGGCGGCAATATTGGCCTGCACGGATTGGGGCAGGCGAGCGAGGCGGTGCATCTGGCCGCCAACTGGACACGAGGCTGCATTGCCCTGACCAATTCGCAAATCGATTCACTGCGGCCTTGGCTGACGGTTGGGATGCGTGTACGCATCCGTTGAACCACCGGCAACGGCGCAGCGCCCTCACTCACTTCATCATGGCTTTTTTGAACATCCGGTCAATCCGCTCATTGACCAGTTCGGCGGATTTCTCCGCTTGCCGGGAAGCATCGATTGCCCGAACAGACGCCTGCTTGGCATCTGCAGCGGCGGCTTTCGCCTCGGCGGCAGCCTGAGAAGTCCGTTGGGCCGCACTGAGAGCCTCGCTGGCCCTGGCTTCAATGGCACCCAATCGGGAGTTCGCCTGATCCGCTGCCGCTTGTGCAACGATAGCCGCCTCCCGCGCTGCCGCGGCGTCAGCGAGCGCTTTGGATGCGGTCTGATTGGCGCGCTCAGCAGTTGCCAATGCGGATTGCAGATCGGACTTGCTGGCGCAACCCGCCAGTAGTGCAATGACGGACATCATGATGATCGATTTGGTAGTGGCCATCTGGGAGCTCCTTTATGAGGTCGAAGAAACGGATTTCGCACACAACGGCTCAGAGCAGGATGATTGCGGAGAAAATCCGTTATTAAACATAATATCAACTACTATAGTTGAAGTAACTTAATCAATTTTTTCTGGTTGATATGATTCTACGATCAAGCCTGCTGGCGCTGACCCTGACCGGGCTGATCGGCTGTGCCGGACAGCCTGTTGCCAACAGCAAACGGCCCGTCAGCACGATAAGCACTCCGATGGTAACGCCTTCCCGCTCGACTGTGGCAAGTTCGCCATCGGCTGGCGCCTCAATGGCAACACCATTTAATGCGGACGCGATGGAAGTGGTGCTGTATGCACTGGGGCTATTGAACATCGATTACCGCTTTGGCGGCAGCAATCCAGAACAGGGGCTGGATTGCAGTGGAATGGTCAGCTACATCTTCCGACAGGCTGCGGGCATTGAATTGCCACACAATGCTGCGCGCATGGCACAACTGGGACGATCGATCGACCGCACCCAACTGGAGCCGGGTGATCTGGTGTTTTTCAACACCCGTAACAAGCCTTTTTCGCATGTCGGCATTTATATTGGCGAAGAAAAGTTTGTCCACGCCCCTGCTACCAATGGGCAGATCAAGGTCAGCAGCCTGAAAAACCGTTATTTTGCCAGCCGCTACGAAGGTGGAAGAAGGTATTTGAACTGAAGCCGCTCGGGCACTGCCCCGCTTGACATGGATCAAACGCAATAATGCGGTTTGATGAGATGATGATCCGCAGAAGGTTATGCCTTCTGCTTGTGTATCTCCAGTGGTTAGATTGCGAGGGGCTTGTATGGCCCCTTCTTTTTTGGCTCATGCTGATTCAGCTGACACGGGGGCTTCACTGCCACCCTCGCCGGGTTGATCGCCGACAATCTGCCTTGCCCTACTCTGTGCATTTTCTTGTAAATCGGGCTGACATGGCTAAGATGGGCATATTGAGCACTTCCTGCGCTCCCGCCCCAAGCGGCCTTCGGTAACCCAGGTGACATCAGCCATGCCCAACGAACTCTCATTTGCCCAGATCAATCCCGATCAGGCGCCAATATTGCTCAATCGCGAAGCGGTGCTCAACCGTGCAATGAAGACGGTTGGCTATGAATTCAGCCTGCCCCAGTCGATGTTGTCCGATACCTCCCGAGCGGGCAATGGCCACACCGGTGACCACCTGCTGCTGAAAGAACTGGAGCAGGCGGGCATGGAGCGCATGCTTGGCTTGTGTTCGGCCTATTTGCCGATGCATTCGCTGGACAGCCTGGGCCTGGCGTTGCTTCAGCAGCAGTTGCCGGCCGGCCTGGTGGTCGAACTGGACATTGCCAGTTGCCGTCAAAGCCATGACACCTTTGCCGAACAGACGGAAAGCCTGCGCGATCGCGGCATCCGCTTTGCCATTTCCTTTGATGGTCACCTGGAGCCAGGCGATGTCGATATTTATCAACATGCAGACTGGATCAGTGTCGATCTGACCTTGCCGGCCGAGATTTCGTTGTCACCCAAGGTTAACCAGATCCTGCAGGTTTGCCCCAAGCTTCAGCCATTCGTCAAGAATGTCGTGCTGCAGGAAGAGTTCACGGCCTTGATGAACAAGTCGCCATTCAGCCGGCCGGTGCAGCTGTTTCATGGCCCGTTTGTCGTTTCGCGCAGCAGCACCAGCGAAGACCGGCCACTGCAAGGCGACCGCCTGCGGATCATGGAACTATTGAACAAGCTGAAGCAGGAAGAAGACAATTCACGGCTGGCCGATGCGCTGCGCCGTGATCCGATCGTACTGTTCAAGCTGCTGCGCTACGCCAACAGCCCGGTAACCGGCCTGCGCACCAAGGCCGAAACCGCCGAGCAGGCACTGATGGTGATCGGCCGGGACAAGCTGTATAGCTGGCTCACCGTGCTGCTGTATGTGGCTGGAGAGAGCGACGGGCTGGAATACGCGCTGCTGAACGATTCGCTGGTACGCGGCCGGCTGCTGGAGCTGCTTGGCGCGCAGAAGCTGGGCAAGGCGCACGCCAATGCCTTGTTTCTGACGGGCATGTTTTCTTTGCTGGATGTACTGTTTCACAAGCCGTTGCCCAAGATTCTCAGCCTGCTGACCCTGCCGGACGAAATCAGGCAGGCGCTACTGGATGCGACCGGGCCCTATTACCCGCTGCTGCAGATCGCCTACGCCTGCGAAAGCGGCACGCCGCAAGAGCTGGAAAACATTGCCCGTGACCAGGGGCTGGCGGTGAACGACATCAATGTCAACCACGTCGAAGCGCTGGTGTGGGCGCAGCAGGTGGAACAGGCAGGCTAATGGCCAGCCTGCTTGACGGAGGCCCCCCCCCTCCCCCTGCCCCCCCCGAACCGCCGGCAGACGGAGAATGCTGTCAGAGTGGTTGCGATCCGTGCATCCTCGATCTGTATCAGACCGAACTGGCCGCTTGGCGTATCCGCATGCAGGCCTGGCAGCAGCAATACGGCGAGCAGGCCGGCGACTCACCGGCCTGAGTCTTGCCGCCTGTCTGTATTGAGGCGGGTTGACTGTACCAGTGATTAATCTGCCTCGTTCCGCCCGTTTTCCCTTAGAATCGGCGCCTTTTTTTGATTGTTCCGCTGGAGAATTCCCCGCAATGTGGTTTCGTAATCTGTTCGTGTTCCGCCTCGTCCAACCGTTTGCACTGGATGCCGACGCCCTGTCAGAAAAGTTGCAAGCTGCTCCGTTTCAGCCCTGCGGCAAGATGGAGCGGCAGAGCATCGGCTTTGCCCAGCCTGCCCGCCACGCCACCGCACCGCTGGTTCATGCCGTGGCTGGCAATCTGCTGCTGACGCTGTGCGCCGAAGACAAGATTCTGCCGTCGGCGGTAGTGCGTGATTTCGTTGATGCCAAGGTGCAGGAAATCGAAGAGCAGCAGGGCCGCAAGGTGGGCAAGAAGGAGCGCAAGGAGCTGACCGAAACGGTCACCGATGAGTTGTTGCCCCGCGCATTCACCCGCCGCCGCAAGACAACCGGGATGATCTGTCCGCAGCAAGGCTGGCTGATCGTCGACTCGGCCTCGGCCAAGCGGGCCGAAGAGCTGCTGGAGTGGTTGCGCAAGACCTGTGACAGCATCGCCGTGCGCCCGCTGGCAACGCAGCTGAGCCCGGTGGCGGCAATGACCGACTGGCTAACTGGCGGCGAGGCGCCGGGCAACTTCGGCATGGAAACCGAGGTCGAGCTCAAGTTGCCGGAAGAAGACGGGGCCGTAGTGCGCTGCCTGCGCCAGGACGTGCACGCCGATGAAGTCCGCAACCATCTGGCCAGCGGCAAACGGGTGACGCGACTGGCGCTGACATGGGCCGACCGGCTGAGCTTTGTGCTGACCGAGGAATTGCTGATTCGCCGGCTGACCTACCTCGACCTGCTGCAGGACGAGGCAAAAAATGCCGGCGCAGTCGATGCCGACGAGCAGTTTGACGCCAATCTGACCATCATGGCGGGCGAGCTGGCCAAATTCCTTCCGGAACTGATCAACGCTCTGGGTGGTGAGCAGGCCGCAAAGAACTGAACCCCACCGGCCTGCAGACCGCATCCAGACTGGCTTGCAGGCCGGCCTGCAAGCCGCGCCCCTATTGGCGCGCAGGCCGGGCTGTGGTGGCATTCCGCCCACCGCACGCATCGCCTGCTAAAATGCGCGCTTTCGTTTCTTCCCCTGCCCCGCCGTGTTGACATTCGATCTGCCGCCTGCCGGCCAATTCCGTACCGCTCCGCCTTTGCTGGCTTCGTCCGATGCCTGGTGGCTCAATGGTTTGGCCACGCAGGCCGCGCCGTTATTGGTGTTGACCGAAACCGCGCAGCACGCGCAGCGCTTGCGTGAAGAAATTACCTATTTTGCGCCGGGCAAACGGGTGCTGTTGCTCCCGGATTGGGAGACGCTGCCTTACGATCATTTTTCGCCGCATCAGGACCTGGTTTCCGAGCGGCTGGCGACCTTGTGGCAGGTGAAAAACCGCGAGTTCGACATCCTGCTGGTGCCGGCGGCGACGGCGATGTTGCGGCTGCCGCCGGTGGAGTATCTGGCGGCGTATACCTTTTTCCTCAAGGCCAAGACCAAAATCGACCTCGACCAGCTGCGCGGGCAGATGACGCTGGCGGGCTACGAACACGTGACACAGGTGTATTCGGCCGGTGAATACAGCGTGCGCGGCGGCCTGATCGACCTGTTCCCGATGGGCAGCACGCTGCCTTACCGCATCGATCTGTTCGACGACGAAATCGAGACCATCCGCACTTTTGACGTCGACACCCAGCGCAGCATTTACCCGGTGCCGGAAATCCGCCTGCTGCCAGCGCGTGAATTTCCGCTCGACGATGCCGGGCGCACCCGCTTCCGCCAGAATTTCCGCGAACGTTTCGAGGGCGATCCGTCCAAGTCGCAGCTGTATAAAGACATCAGCAACGGCCTGGCGCCGGCCGGCATCGAGTATTACCTGCCGCTGTTCTTCGAAGGCACGGCCACGCTGTTCGATTATCTGCCGGAGAACACGCTGCTGGTGCAGCACCACAATCTGCAGCAGGCGATCGAGCGTTTCTGGCAAGACACCCTGTCGCGCCACAAGCTGCAGGCGGGCGACCGCAGCCGGCCGGTGCTCGATCCGCAGGAAATCTACCTGCTGCCGGACCAGTTCTTTAGCCTGCAGAAGCCGCTGCGCCGCGTGCCGATTTCCGCCACACCGGAAGGCGACGGCCCGGCCCTGCCCTTGCCACCGCTGCAGGTGGAACGCCGCGCCGACAACCCGCTGGAGCGGCTGGCGCATTTTGTCGCCAATCAGAGTGGCCGTACTCTGCTACTGGCTGAATCGCTGGGCCGGCGCGAAACCATGGCCGGCTTCCTCGCCGAATACGGGCTGAAACCGGCGCTGCTGGAAAGCTGGGCTGAATTTGAAGCCAGCAAAGAGCCGTTCTGCCTCGGCGTAGGGCCGCTGTATTCGGGCTTTTATCTGGCCGAAGCGCAAATTGCCATCGTCAGCGAAAGCGAGCTGTACCAACACGTCAGCCGCAGCCGCGACAGCCGCCAGAGCAAAAAAGTCAGCGCCGACAGCATGTTGCGCGACCTGTCGGAAGTTAAAATCGGCGATGCGGTGGTACACGAACAACACGGCATCGGCCGCTATATGGGCCTGGTCAACCTCGATCTGGGTGATGGCAGCACCGAATTCCTGCTGCTGGAATACGCCGGTAACGACAAGCTGTACGTGCCGGTATCGCAGTTGCACCTGATTTCGCGCTATACCGGCGCGGCGCAGGACGACGCACCGCTGCACAAGCTCGGTAGCGGCCACTGGGACAAGGCCAAGCGCAAAGCCGCGGAGCAGATTCGCGACACCGCCGCCGAATTGCTCAATCTCTACGCCCAGCGTGCGGCACGGCTTGGGCATCAGTTCCAGTTGAATCAGCACGACTACGAAGCGTTTGCCGCCAGCTTTGGTTTTGAAGAAACCCGCGACCAGCAGGCGGCGATTCAGGCGGTGATCGAAGACATGACCTCGGGCCGGCCGATGGATCGGCTGGTGTGTGGCGATGTCGGCTTCGGCAAAACCGAAGTCGCGCTGCGCGCCGCATTCGTGGCGGCAATGGCCGGCAGGCAGGTGGCAGTGCTGGTGCCGACCACGCTGCTGGCGGAACAGCATTACCAGAACTTCCGCGACCGCTTTGCCGACTGGCCGGTGCGGATTGCCGAGCTGTCGCGTTTCCGCTCCACCAAAGAGGTGAACGAAGCGCTGAAAGGCCTGGCCAGCGGCGGTATCGATATCGTCATCGGCACGCACAAGCTGGCGCAGCCGGATGTGAAATTCAACAACCTCGGGCTGGTGATCATCGACGAGGAACACCGCTTTGGCGTGCGCCAGAAAGAACGGCTGAAAGCGCTGCGCGCCGAAGTGGACGTGCTGACGCTGACCGCAACGCCGATCCCGCGCACCTTGTCGCTGGCGCTGGAAGGCCTGCGCGAGTTTTCGGTGATTGCCACTGCGCCGCAGAAGCGGCTGGCGATCAAGACCTTTGTATCGCGCATCGACGACGGCATTGTGCGCGAAGCGGCGCTGCGCGAGCTGAAGCGCGGCGGCCAAGTGTTTTACCTCTACAACGAGGTGGAAACCATCGGTAATATCCGCGAGCGGCTGGAAAAACTGCTGCCGGAAGCGCGTATCGCTGTCGCCCACGGCCAGATGCCGGAACGCGAACTGGAAGCGGTGATGCGTGATTTTCACCAGCAGCGCTTCAGCCTGCTGCTGTGCACCACCATTGTCGAAACCGGCATCGACGTGCCAACCGCCAACACCATCATCATCCATCGCGCCGACCGCTTTGGCCTGGCGCAGTTGCACCAGTTGCGCGGCCGTGTTGGCCGCTCGCACCACCAGGCTTATGCCTACCTGCTGACGCCGGAAGAAGCGGCAATGACGCCAGCTGCCAAAAAGCGGCTGGAAGCGATCCAGATGATGGAAGAACTCGGCAGCGGCTTCTATCTGGCGATGCACGATCTGGAAATTCGCGGCGCCGGCGAGGTGTTGGGCGAATCGCAATCCGGCGAAATGCAGGAAATCGGCTTCAGCCTGTATAGCGAAATGCTCAACAATGCGGTGAAAGCGCTGCAACGCGGCGAAGAGCCGGATCTGACGCAGCCACTGGGGGTGACCACTGAAATCAACCTGCATTCACCGGCCCTGTTGCCGAACGACTATTGCCCGGACGTGCATGAACGGCTGGTGATCTACAAGCGCCTGGCCAACTGCGATAGCGGCGAGGAATTGGACGATTTGCAGCAGGAACTGATCGACCGCTTCGGTCTGCTACCGGACCCGGCAAAAACCCTGCTGGAAACCCACCGCCTGCGGTTGGTGAGCAAACTGCTGGGGATGCAGAAAATCGACGCCACCGAAACCGGGCTGATCGTGCAGTTTGTACCGAATCCACCGATTGATCCGATGAAAATCATCAAGCTGATCCAGACCAAGCGCCAGTTCAAGCTGGCCGGGCCGGATCGGTTGAAATACGAAAACAAGCTGGATGCGGTGAAAGACCGAATCGGCGCGATCAAGGAATTGGTGCGCGAACTCAGCTGACCATGACATCTACACCTTGAACCACAGAGGGCGCAGAGAGCACAAAGACTCCACAGAGAACACTAGCAGCCTGTCGGACTTGAGACTGATCTGCTACGCCAGTGGGATAAACAGCCCGTTTTTACCCGTTTTCTCGTTGCATAGACCTACTATGCGCCTCGAAAACTGGCCAAACCGGTCTGGTTTTCCCACTCGGATCGCGACGATCGCTCAAGCCCGACAGGCTGCTAGAAACAATATTTAAGGCTTTCTCCGTGTTCACTCTGCGTTCTCCGTGTGCTCTGTGGTTCAGGATTTCTCTCCAAACAAAACACAAGACTTATGAAACTCGTTATCCAGTCCCATACCCTCAGCCAGCAACAGGTTCAGCATATTGCCCAATTGGCCGGCACCGATCGCATCGAAGCGATTGAATCCAGCCCTTATCCGGCATTCCGCCTGCTGGATGCAGACCTCAGCGCACGCGACTTAATTGGCGCATATTGCGATCAGCACGATATCGACTACGCCTATATCGACCCGGCGAAAAAGCTGTCCGACTTCGGCCTGGTGGTGATGGACATGGATTCGACGCTGATCAATATCGAATGTATCGACGAAATCGCCGATATGCAGGGCATCAAGCATAAAGTTGCGGAAATCACCGAACGTTCGATGCGCGGCGAGCTGGATTTCGCCCAGAGCCTGCGCGAGCGCGTGGCATTGCTGGCAGGGCTGGACCAATCGGCACTTGGCCGGGTTTACGAAGAACGGCTGCGACTCAATCCCGGCGCCGAGCGCATGCTGCAGGCTGCACATGCAGCCGGGTTGAAAAGCCTGCTGGTGTCGGGCGGTTTCACTTTCTTCACCGAACGGCTGCAGACCCGCCTGAATCTGACCCAGGCACACGCCAACGTGCTGGAAATCGTCGACGGCAAACTCACCGGCAAAGTCGCCAGCGAGATTCTCGATGCACAGGCGAAAAAGGACTGGTTGATCAAGCTGCGCACCGAACTCGGCCTGCGCCCGGATCAGGTGATCGCGCTCGGTGACGGCGCCAACGATCTGAAAATGCTCGTCGAGGCGGGTGTCGGCATCGCCTACCACGCCAAACCGATCGTGCGCCAGCAGGCCGGTTACGCCTTGACCCACGTCGGCCTCGACGGCCTGCTCAACTGGTTCGCCTGAGACAGCAATGACAGACGCGCCCGGCCTGCCGTTCTGGCTGACCCTAGGCTGCGGGGTTTATCTGACATCAGCCAGCCTCTTGGCCGGACGGCATACACCGGGCTACCACCTATGTCGGGACAGCCTCAGCCAGCTTGGAGCAGCAGGAAGCCCCCTGGCAATAGCGGTCAACCTGGGACTATTCCTGCCGGTCGGGCTGATCTGCCTGATGCTGGCAGCCTGGCTTGACCAGCCAGCAGTACAACTGCTGGCTGCATCGCTGGCCTGCGGATATCTCGGTGCAGCAATCTGGCCGATGAACTCGACTGGCAGCCTGCCCCACCGCCTGCACCTGCTCTGTGGCGCAGTGGAATACAGTGGCGGCATCGCAGCGCTTGGCTGGCAGGCGTACGCCCTACCCTCTTTGTTGCCGGATCTCTTGCTGCTGATCGCCATAATGGCTGCCGTAGCGTTCACCCTGCCGGGCTGCCGCCCGTTCACCGGTCTCTGCCAGCGACTGCTGGAAACTTCGTTGTTCCTGTCCTTGCTTTACGCGGCCTGACGATTTCACAGCACCTGCTGATTTGACAGAATTTTTCGCACTTAGAGCAAAAACTCTTGTATGATGAACGTATATCAAACCGTCCATTTCCGATGAACAGAGCATGCTGCGTTCGTCATCGGAACACCGACATGACCATTTGGCTTCCCCTGTGTCGCAGCAGCGCAGGCCAGACATTTGAGGAGAATCTGCATGTCAAGTGCCAACACCGCTATTGCGTTCCGGCGCACCGAGGCCGGCGCCGACGAACTGACCCAACCGTCGCTTGGCTTGAGCGTACCGCAGCGCAAGATGTTGCGCTGCTGTGGCACAGCAACCAGCATCGACGAGATCGAACGCCTGTTTGCCGCAGAAGAAGCTCACTATTCGCGGGAACGGTTCGACCGTGATCTGGAAAAGCTGGAACAATTCGGACTGATCCAGCGTACCGGCGCCGCGTTGAAAATCGTGCACACCCGCCCCAGCACGATCAATATCGACCTGCCCGCACAAACCGGGCCCGCACCGGTGCGCGCCATCAACCTGCGCAGCGTGTCAACGGCCCAACCCCAGCCTCGCCGATTGTTCGGCGCATTGATCGGAGCCGGGGTAGTCGTGGCCGGAACAGCAGCATTCTGGCTGTGGCCTGCCGACAGGCAGGCAGTCCAGCCTGCCACATCAGCAGTCCAGCCAGAATACTCGGCCCCGGTATTCATTGACGAACCGGCAGCACCGACACTCGCCAGCCGACCCGCACCTTCGCCCCGCAAGACGGTGACAGTCAAAAACTCAAAAGACGCGGCTCAGCCGACGCCAGGTATCGTCAAACCGGCGGCACACAGTGCGCCCGCCAGAGTTGTGGCCAGCCCGAGTATCGCTCCACCTGCACCCCAGGCTGCGCCCGCCGTTTTGCCGGTGGCCAGGGCGCCTGAATCCAGACTGGTTCAGGCCCTGCCGGCTACCGAGATGCCAGTCCTTTCTGCCCGAGTGGCACCCTCGCTTGCGACGACACCGCCCAGCCAGCCCGTTGTGACGGTGGTCGCGCCAGCAGTAGTCCAGCCAAGCACCCTGCCTTTAGCTGTGCCGACCACAACGGCAGCGGTTTCGCCTCCGGCGCCCCAGGCACAGCCGGCAGCCCCGCTGGTGGCTGACAAGAAAGCGGCCGTTCGCCTTAAGTATCGAGAAAAGGCAGAGTTTCCGACTGAGGCGTCATTGGGCGACATCCGCAAGGGGTCGGTACGGGCCCGCCTAAATATTGATGAAAATGGCAATGTCAGTGAGGTTCAGATCCTCAGCGCCCAAGGTGGCCGCATTTTTAACCGTCCGGCCATTGCTGCACTGAAAAAATGGCGCTACGAAGCGACCGGACAGCGTGAATCGGCCATCGCCGAAATCGAGTTCAGTGAAAACAACTGATTGAACGCTTCGGCGCACGTGAACGGCCAGGGCTGCGGTGTACGCCGATTCATGAACCAGCGGCCGGGTGGAATCATCCGGCAGCCGGCCGTCAGCTGATCTGATCGAACAGCGACAGGCGCTGGGTTTGCATGAACGTTTTCTGGGCAGCCTCCAGATAGGTCTGGGTAAGCGAGAAGTCCGAAATCGCCTTGGCGTAATCCAGGTCGCCAAGATCGCGTAACTGGGTAGCATACTGCAGATTCAGATCCGCCTTGTTATCAGCCACGGCATCAATTTCATTCATGCGGGTCCCGATATCCGCCTGTGTCGATGCGATGCGGGTCAGCGCGTTGTCCAGACCCTGCATGGCCAGATTCAGGCGATTCTGGTATTGCGCCACTTGAGTGGCATCTGACTTGTCACTGGCCAGCGTATTGCTGAGCAAGGTCAGGGTATCAAAAATCTGCATGTCCTTCGCACCACGGACGGTAAAGGTATCGCCGGTGGCCGGAGCGCCCTCGATCGAGAATTGCGCTCCGTAGTCAAACGCCGGCGGGCCAACCGGATCGGTCGGCAGGGTGCGCAATTCCATAATGGCGTTTGGCTGATACACACGGGCGTAAGGGCCGGTCAGTAACGCCGCACCGGTATTTCCGGTCAGCAAAGATGTGGGCGTCGCCTGGGTGTTATCAACGATGTCGTAAGTGGTGACAGGCGGGTTGACGCTGCTGTCGACATGAAAGTTGATGCTGAAATTGGCGGCCACGCCGGCATTGCCAGCAGTACTCCAATTGGCCATGTTGGTCACAGTCCCCGGACTGATGATCCCGGTGCCGGTATTCAGGTTAGTCGTGGGCGTCTCGGTGACAAAAGTGCCGTTGCCCTCTTTTATACGCTGAAATATGTCACGCCCGGAATCACTTACCGGCAGATTACGCGAATCGCTGATTTGGATCTGTCGTTGCCCTTGGTCGCCGAAATAGGCAACGACCCCTGGCGAGACTTCTTCAAACGGACGAGTGCTACCCTGGTAGCCGGAAAACAGATACAAGCCGTTACTGTCCGTACTGTTCGCCAACCCCATCAATTCCTGATAGCTGGCATCCAGTTCTGCGCGCAACATGCCGCGCTCGTTGATGGTCAGAGCGGGGTTGCCTGCATTGACAGCCAGTTGCTTGACGTTATAAAGCAGATCGACGACCGAGTGTAAAACGCTTTCCCCCATTGCTGTGGCAGCCGTTGCATCCCTGCTATTGGTAATGAACTGGTTGTTGCGTGCCTGCGACTGCGCAACTTCGAGCATTTGCGCCGAGGCCACCGGGTCGTCCGACGGCGTGAGCACCCTGCGACCGGTCGATAACTGTTGCTGCAGCTTGGCTAGATCAGCCTGACGCGAAGTAATGGCCTGTGAGCCGAGATAAAAAATATTCGAAGTACTGACACGGATAGCCATGATTGCCTCCTACACCAGTTCCAGAATGCTCTGGAAGGTTTGTTGCGCAATTGCGATCACCTTGCTGGCAGCCTGGTAGGCCTGCTGATACCGGATCAGGTTGGCAGCCTCTTCATCGAGATTCACCCCCGACAAGGCACCTTTAGCTGTGCGCGCCTCAGTCACCAGCGTATCTTGTGCTTGCAGCCCGATCTTGGCTTCGCTGGCCTGATTGCCGATTTTGCTGACCATCTGGCTGTAGGCTGACTGAAAAGAGGCCGTTGCACCACTCAGCACAGTCATCGTCTGCAGGCTGCTCAACGCCAGCGCGTTGCGGTTGTCAGAGGTGCCGGCCAGGTTCGGCCCAACCAGAAAACGGTCACCGACTGCGATATTGCCGGTCAATTTGGCCGACCACCCATTGATACTGACAGCTGTTCCTTGGGCCGGGTTGTAGGTAATTTCACCGGTCAGGCTATTGTAGGGCAACAGCGACGAGGCTGGGTCTGCATAGCCCTGGCTGGCCGGCATGATCTGCGTTGTCCCCTGATAGATCTTGAAAGTATTGGCGCTGGTGAACAAAAAAGTAACCGGGGTATCAATATTGCTCAAATCCGGCAAAAACTGGGTGTTGGGTGGAACCGGCATGGCTTCGCTGATCGAGCCGGTTCCGGTATTGAGGATTCCGGGACCGGCGACGGTTTTATCCACTACAAAGCTGTCACCGGTAGCGGGCGCGCCGCTGACCTGTACCCGCCAGCCATTGAAATCAATGTTGTTTCCGGCGGTGTAACTGACGCTGGTTGCCAATGGCGCACCGGTCTTGCTGTCAACCACATCGAAAGTCGTGGCCGACGTAAAAGTGAGTGTGACCTTGTCGTACGGCGAGTTGACCGCACCGGCACTGATCTTGCCACTGCCGGAGTTGGTCAGATTGGCATTCAGCGTCGAGGCTACTGGCGACGAAATGGTTGCGCCACCGGTATTGGTGCCTGTCGGCGTGGCGGTCAGGCTGGTCACGGTAAAGCTGTCACTGGCAGCCGGAGCGCCGGTAATCTGCACCCGCCAGCCGTTGTAATCGATATTGCCAGTGCTGCTGTAAGGCACGTTCACGGCTATCGTGCCATTGTTACGGGTATTGATGACGCTGAAGCTTGTCGGTGGGCTGTCAAATACGATACGTAATGGATCGGTTGGACGGCTGGCCAAGTCTTCCGAGCGCATCGGCGCGGCAGATGCGATCTTGGCCGTGTCATCGATCAGCATGGCGAAATCACGGGCTCCATTGCGGGTAGGCTGAACCAGAAACGAGTCCCCGATATTGGGTGCGCCGGATGCCAGCCGGAAATTCACACCGTCCATCGTATAATCCAGCGGGCCTGCCGAGGTCACTGCCTGGGTGTAGTTATCTGACTGGCGAACGATATCGTAACCGGTAGGCGTCCGGAACACCCGGTAGTCACTGGTGGTCAGTTCGCCTACCGACTGGATACTGGCGGTCAGCAAACCGGTGCCGCCGTTGTAACTGTGGCTAGCAATAATGGGCTCTCCCACCTTGAACATATCTCCTCCTGGCTGACCATTCAGATCAATCCCCAGTTGGTGCTGCTCGTTAAAAGTGCGAGCCATGCCGATGGCAACACGACCAAGAGAGTTTTGTGCCAGGTCGAGTGATTGGGTGCGAAACTGAATCAGCGCAGTCAGCTTGCCACCAGTGAGCATGCTCGCCGGCAGCGGCACGTCAACCAGATCCTGCGAAAACGTCAGCTCGAGATTCTGTGGGTCGGCATAACCCTGCACTGCGGCCAGCTTGTTGGCCACCCCCCCCAGCACTAGCGATTGCCCGGAGCCAATGGTGATATTCAGCGAACCATCATCCAGAGGAATGGCAGTTACCTTGACCAGTTTATTGAGATCTTCAATGACCGTATTGCGCTGATCCAGCAGATCATTAGGCGTTTTTCCGGTGCCAGAAGCCAATGTAATCTGGCTGTTCAGGTCAGCCAGCCTGCTGGCAATGGCATTGATCTGCGACACAACGGTTTCAATCTCGCCATTGACGCTGGAGCGCACTTCTTGCAAGCGATCATTCAACTGCTGGTAACGGCCTACCATCGTATTGGCCAGACTGATCAGCTGCTGCCGCGACGGTACGGATGCAGGGTTGGAGGTAGCATTCTGTACCCCCTTGAAAAAATCCTGCACGGCAGGCGACAGGCCGACGGTAGGGTCGGCGACGATGCCATCCAGAACATTCAACTGCGCTTGCATGCCTTGCAGATACCCTTGCATGGTTTCGGCGCTAAGCACTGATTTTTCGAGAAACTCATCGTACACCCTCACCACATTGGTAACCTCGACACCCCGGCCGATAAACCCGCCACCAGAATACATCGGCATCGATGCCTGCTGGCGGATTTCCTGCCGGCTATAGCCAGGAGAGCTGGCATTCGCCACATTGTGCGAGGTGGTCATCAAGCCAGCCTGCGCCGCATTCAACCCTGTCAATCCGATTCCGTATACGCCACCGGCCATTTTCTTCGTCTTTCTCACCCGCGCTGCGAGTGTCATTCAACTGGAATTATCGGCAAGAACCCATGATCATTGAGCCCGCCAGCAACAGGCAGCGTCAGATCCCCGCCCCGTACGCCTTGTTGACTGCTCGCTGCATCGTCCGGCTGACGGCAACCCGACTCAATTTTCCGGCGTAGTCCGGATCGGTTGCATAACCGCCATTTTGCAGGGCATCGGCAAAGCCACGAGCATCCGCTCCACGATTGAGCGCCTGGGCATAGCGCTGGCTACCCTGCAGCAGCCTCGCGTAGTCGTCGAATGCCTCCCGGTAGGATCCATACACCCGGAACGACTGTGCCTTGCGAACCGCCACGCCCTGTTCAAACTCCGTCGTCATCACCTGGGCAACCGGGCCATCCCACCCCTTGCCAGCCTTGATGCCAAAGACGTTATGGCTGTCATTACCCTGCGCATCGGTGATCCGCCTCTTGCCCCAACCGGTTTCGAGCGCGGCCTGCGCTGCCAGCAAGTGCGGGGCGACCCCCAGCGACTCGGCCGCCTGTCGCGCCTGGCCGATCATTCCTGCAACAAAATCGGCAACCGGCGTTGCCACTGCGTCCCGGGAATGCTCCACGGCTCCTTTTACGACAGGTGCCTGAGTTGCAGATGAAACAGCAGGGCGCAGCGGCAGCAGGGTTGAGGCTTCTCGGTCCTGGGGCAATCCGGAGGGTTGGGCCTGCCCGCGACTGAGTTGGCGCTCCACCAACCGGGCAATCCCCAGCCCGCGCAAACCAGACAGGTTTTGCGCCAGCTGATCGTCGAACATCCCTTGAAACATTCTGGTTTCACTGCTGCCGGTCAGTCCGCTATCCGGCACTGCGGCACGCATGCTGCGCAACATCATGGAAGTGAACAGGGACTCGAATTGCTGGGCAACCGCCTTAATGCTTCCCTGCTCATCGGTACGGGATCGGGCGCGTAACTGGTTCAAGGCCTGCACGTCATATGACAGCTTGCCGGCCATGCCTGCCGCAGTTACACCACCCGGAATCAATTGTTGGTTCATTGCCGTCTCCCGTCTTGCTTGCTCAAGTAACTTCAAGCAATAAGCGGGCCATGCAATACAAGCCAAACGAGGTGCAGGCTGCTGTGAGCCAGCAAAGCGATCAGATGATCTCGAGATCCGCCTTCAACGCTCCGGCGGCTTTCATCGCCTGCAGGATCGACAGCAAATCCTGCGGGGTCGCGCCAATCGAATTCAGTGCCTTGACGACGTCAGCCAACTTGGCGCGCTTGCCCAGCTTGAGCAACTGGCCCTTGTCTGACTTGATGCTGATATCCGCATTCTGAACATCAGCCGTCTGACCCTGCGCCAGTGCATTGGGCTGGCTGACACTATTGTTGGCGTTGATGGTAACGGACAGGTTGCCATGTGCGACGGCGCAATCATCCAGCGTCACCGATTGGTTCATCACCACCGAGCCGGTACGGGCATTGATGATGACCTTGGGGGAATTTTCTGCCGTCATCACGGCAAGATTTTCCATCTTGCTGATGAACTGCACCCGCTCGTTGCTGTCACGTGGCGCACGCACCTGCACCACCCTGCCATCCAGCGCTCTGGCGGTGTCCGGGCCCATTGCCCGGTTGACGGCGTCGACCATCCGGTTGGCAGTGGTAAAGTCGGTCTGGATCAGCTCCAGATGAATGAAATCACCCTGCCCGAGCGGTGTCGGCACCGCCCGCTCGACGGTTGCGCCGCCGGGAATCCGGCCGGCATTCAGATGATTTACCTGGCCACTGCTGCCGCCAGCCGATGCACCCGCGCCACCGACCAGCACATTGCCCTGGGCCATGGCATAGATCTGCCCATCCACGCCGCGCAACGGGCTCATGACCAGCGTCCCGCCCCTCAGGCTCTTGGCTGTGCCAAGCGAGGCTACGGTGACATCAATCGACTGACCAGGTTTGGCAAAGGCAGGCAGGCTGGCGGTAAGCGTTACGGCAGCGACGTTCTTGGGCTGCACGGCCGTGCCCGGCGGCAACTGGATACCCAGCCGATCCAGCATGGCCTGCAGGCTGGCCGGGGTAAATGGCGCCTGCGTCGGCTGGTCGCCGGTACCATCCAGCCCGACAATCAGGCCGTAGCCGACCAGCGGGTTGCTACGGATGCCCTGAATGCTCGCCAGGTCCTTGATCCGCCGCCCGACATCAGACGCTGCCTGAACCACCAGCGGGAGTAACAGGCAAACCGCCAGCCAGGTAACACGTAATCCACGCATCGGTTTCCCCGCTCCGGTCAGAATGGCGACACGGCCATGAACAGCTTCTGCAGCCAGCCGGCGTCCTGCACGTCACCAACGGAACCACTCGCCCGCTGTTCGATGCGTGCATCAGCCACCTTGGTAGACGAAATCTGGTTGCCCGGTTTGATATCGAACGGGCTGACCACCCCGGAAAAACGCAAGAATTCATGCTGGTTATGAATGGCGATCTGTTTTTCCCCACTGACCACCAGATTGCCATTGGCCAGAACCTCGACCACGGTCACGGTAATATTGCCGGTAAAGGTATTTTCAGCATTGGTTTCGCCCTTGCCGTCGAACTTGTTGGCCGATTCCAGCTTGTAACCGGCATTGGCCACCTTCTCCAGTACACCAGGCAGATAAGGCGCCGCCAGTGGCGTACTGGCCGTTTGGCTGAGCGAACCGGAACGATTGGCATTACTGGATGACTTGCTCTTGGCGCTGAGTTTTTCTTCAATTGACACAGTCAGCACATCACCTACCTGGCGGGCAGCACGATCCTCGAACAGTGACCCGCGGCTGTTGCTCTGGAAAATGGCGCCATTGCCGTACAGGGGCTCGGGCTGCGGCACCGGCCTGACAGAGGTAGGCTGATGGACGATCGACTTCGGTGAGCTGGCGCAACCTGCCAAGGCGGATGCTGCCAGCAATGCGACCACAATCCCGATCCTGTTCATGGTTGACCTCGTCGTGTTAGCCAGCGTTACAGCTGGGTCAGTTTCTGCAGCATCTGATCGGATGTCTGAATGGCGCGGGAATTCAGCTCATAAGCCCGCTGTGCCTGAATCATGTTGACCAGCTCTTCTGTGGCATTGACGTTGGATGATTCAACGTACCCTTGGTACAGCGTACCCGCTCCATTCGAACCAGGGTCGGTTTCCTGCGGCGCGCCGGATGCTTCGGTTTCCAGATACAGGTTCTCGCCACGCGCCGTCAGGCCGGCGGGGTTGATGAAATTGGCGACCGTGATGCGCCCCAGTTGCACCGCGTTCACCGCACCGGCCGGCATGTAGCTGGCGGTGCCATCGGCGGCCACGCTGAAACTGGTGGCATCAGCCGGGATCTGGAACTGTGGCTGCAACTGCCAGCCGTTACTCATCACCAACCGGCCCTGTGAATCCAGCCGGAACGAGCCATCGCGGGTGTAGCCCGTCGTCTGGCCATCGGGCGACAGCACGCGGAAAAAACCCTGGCCGCTGATCGCCAGATCGAATGAGTTATTGGTGGCCTGCAACGGCCCTTCGGTATAGACGCGGGTAGTTGCCACGGTGCGGGCACCCACCCCCAGCTGCAAACCGGTCGGCACCTGCCCCTGTTGTGCTGCGGGCGAGCCTGCCTGGCGAATGGTCTGGTAGATCAAATCCTCGAAGACCGGACGGGAGTGCTTGTAGCCATTGGTGTTGATATTGGACAGATTGTGCGAAATGACATCGATATTGGTTTGTTGCACATCCATGCCGGTTTTGGCGATCCACAGCGAGCGAATCATGGCTATCAGCCTCCGATATTCAGTATTTGTGCCGCCTGACGGCTATTCTGCTCGGCGGTTGAAATGAGCTTGATCTGGGTTTCGTACTGGCGGGCGTTGCTGATCATGCTGACCAAGGCCTCGGTCGCACTGACATTGCTGGCTTCGAGTGTACCCGCAAACAGACGTACCTCAGGATCGGCAGCAGCTGGCTGATTGTTGTCAAGGCGAAACAGCCCATCGCCGCCACGTACCAGCTGCTTTTCGGGCGGGTTGACCAGCTTCAGCCGCCCGACCTCGACTGCACCGACCGTGCTGCCATTCGGGCGGGATGAGATCGTGCCATCTTCGGCAATGATCAACTGACCGTCGGTGGGCACGGTGATTGGCCCGCCTTCACCCACTACGGGCAAACCATTGCGGGTTTTGAGTTGGCCATTGGCATCGATATCGAACCCGCCGTTACGGGTATAGGCCTCGCCATTGGGTGTCTGAACGGCAAAAAAGCCCTTGTCGCGAACCGCCACATCCAGCACCCGGCCGGTGTACTGCATGGCACCGGCAGTGAAATCCGAGCCGGTCGTCGAATCGACCACAAAAGTTCGGGTGGGCAGCCCCCCTCCTACCACCGGCAATGCGCGAAAGGCATTCAACTCGGCACGAAAACCGGGGGTGGAGACGTTGGCCAGGTTGTTTGCCGTTGCAGCCTGCTGGATCAGCAAATGCTTGGCGCCATTCATGGCCAGGTAGATCATGCGGTCCACGGCTTAGCTCCGGTCATTAACGCAGGTTCACCAACGTCTGCAGGATCTGATCCTGAGTCTTCACTGTCTGCGCATTGGCCTGATAGGTCCGCTGTGCCGTAATCATATTGACCAGTTCAGCAGTAAGATCGACATTGGAGTCCTCTACGGCCCCTGACTGCAAGGTGCCAAATCCGGCATCCCCCGGCAGACCAGTAACCTCTTCGCCAGCAGCGTAGGTCTGCACCCACTGATTGTTTCCAGCAGGCTGCAAACCTTGGGTATTAGGAAAGCTGGACAGCCGGATGTAGGCAGTGGTCTTGGTCTGACCGTTGGTATAACGCACCTGGAGCGCCCCCTCCGGCGAAACGGAGAACCCGGCCAGCTCGCCCGGTGCGTAGCCATCCTGCCGCGCAGAGCCAATGCCGAAGTTGCTGCCAAACTGGGTGGAATCCTTGAAGCTGAACGGAAAGACCAACGGCGTGGTCGCCCCATTGGTTACCGTAGTAGTAAGACCCTTGTTCTGGGCAATGGCGGTTCTTTCGGTTGCGATATCATCTAGTTTCACATTCAGTTGAGGCGGGTCAGTCACCAGATTGGTCACCCCTCCAGGGTTCGCGCCATTGGACGCACTGGCCGGAACCTTATAGCCAAGCAACTGGCCATTGGTATTGAACACCAGCCTCATCGCGGCTGCGCCGGTGGCCTGGGTCTGTACGGCACTGGTGGAGTCCAGAACCTCCACATTGGCCATACTGGTTCCATCTGCCAGCATGTGGACGTCCCATTCATTCGATGTGGCGGTCTTGATGAAATAGGTAGTCAACGTGTGCGGCGACCCCAGAGAATCGTAAACCGTAATCGAGGTCGCGCTGTTGTATGACGTGGGATCAGGAATCGGGTTGGCCGGCGTACCGACCACCGACGTTGCCGAAGTGAACGCCGCAGTCGGAACCGCCGAACGGGCATCCAGGTTCAATCCGAACACGACCCCCTGATCACCGCTTATGCTCGAACCGGTAGCCTGCGGCGAATTCTGCGCACCCGGATCAACCTTGACCCGCAGCGGCTGCCCACGGTCAGCCGCATCGATCGTCTCGCCAGTCAAGGGATCAGCCACCTGAGTCACTCCGTAGCCGGTAAGGTAAGAGCCGTTGTTGTCTACGATAAAGCCGCTGCGGTCCAGCTTGAACTGCCCGTTGCGGCTATACGACGTGGCGCCGGCAGGCGATTCCATCCGAAAAAAGCCATTGTTGTTGATCGCAATATCCAGTGGGTTGGCCGATGAGGTGATATTCCCCTGGGTAAACTGCTGGGCCACCCTCGAAACATAAGCCCCGATGCCTGACTGCGTACCGGCAACACCAACGATCGTCGACGCAAATATGTCGGCAAATTCAGCGCGCGAACTCTTGAAACCAACCGTATTCGAGTTGGCGACGTTATTGCCGATTACATCCAGGTTTTTGGCCGATACATTCAGGCCGCTCAATCCTTGCTGAAAACCCATGTTCGCTACTCCTGACGGTTATTTGATCTGATTGACATCGGCCAGGGCTACCGAGCCCCTTGCGCCGAGATCAAGCTTGATGCCATCCGACCCCAGACGTACGCTGGAAACCGTGGCAAATGTCATTGTTTTCGCTGTCACTTGCTCATCACCGGCAAAGGCGTTGATGCGGAACTGATAAACTCCATCCTGCACGGGATTACCGTAGCCGTCCTTGCCATCCCAATTCAGCGTGAATTGTCCGGCTGATTTCGCACCAAGCTCCTTGCTCAACACCTTGATTCCTGCGCCATCCAGCACATCAAGCGTCGCGGAACCAACCGCCTTGGGCAGCTCGACTACCGCCTGCGCGTCGCCATTGCTCAACAGCATCGAATTGCCGCTAGCCAGCACCTGACGACCGATCAGGCTGGATGCCTGGGCTGACTGGCTTGCCAGAACGCTCTGAGTCATGGTCTTGGATAAAGCCTCGATCGTCTCCTGAAGCTTGGTAATGCCGCTCACGGTATTGATCTGCGCCATCTGCGAAGTCACCTCGGCGTTTTCCATCGGATTCATTGGATCCTGATTACGCATCTGGGTAGTAAGCAATGTCAGAAAGCGATGCTGGGCCTCTTCCGCCGAAGTTTTTTCTTTCGTGGCAGTCTTGTTCCAGCCAGATGCGGCAGTGGCCTGCGCCTTGTCTGCATTGATGATATTGCTAGCCATTTGTCAGTCTCCTTACGCTTGGCCGATTTGCAGCGTTTTCAGCAACATGGTCTTGGCTGCGTTCATCATGTCAGCATTGGTCTGATACGAACGGGACGCCGAAATCATGTTGACCATCTCTTCGACCGGGTTAACATTCGGCATCGTCACATAGCCATTGGCATCGGCCATCGGATGCTTCGGATCGTAGATCAGCCGCGGTGGTGCCGGATCTTCGATCACTCGCGACACCCGAACCCCGGCAACATCCGGCTGCCGTGGATTCAGCGGTGCAACCTGAAAGATCACCTGCTTGGCCTTGTAAGGCTGCCCACTGGCCGTGGTAGCGCTGTCAATGTTAGCCAGATTGGATGCCACGACACTCAACCGCTGTGACTGGGCCGACATGGCAGAACCGGCAATGTCAAATACCTTGAACATGGCTCACCTATTTGGAAGTCAGCGCAGTCATCAAACCGCGGATCTTGCTGTTCATGAAGGTCAAGGTTGCCTGGTAGCGCAGCGCGTTATCAGAAAACTGGGCCATTTCAAAGTCCGGGTCGACCGTATTGCCATCAATCGAAGGCTGGATCTCGTTCCGGTACAACACCTCGGCCCCCAGCCCATTCCCGTGTAACGGCTCCAGATGCCGGGCATTGCTGCGCGCCAGCGACATCTGATTACCGCCGCCATCCAGCGCATTCTGCAGCGCAGCAGAAAAGGAGAAATCGACCGCTTTGTATCCCGGCGTATCGCCATTAGCCAGATTGGTACCCAGCAACTCCTGGCGGAAAGTACGCAAACGCAGCGAGGTTTCCTGAACCGCGAAGTGCTTGTCGATTTTTCCCAACATACCATGGTCTCCTGATCGTTTGCCAAACAACAAGCATCTTTCGTGCCAACAGCGATCGAGCGCTATTTCGCCATGAAGGGATAGGCGGGGCAGCCACCCACCGCTGCCATGCGGCAAATTTTGCCGTCTCCTGCAACCTGCCGGTGTCCGTTTTTGCCGGCTGCGGGTGAAAAAAAACCCGGCCAGGCCGGGTTGGGAGTTCAAGCAGCAGGTCAGCTGGTTCAGCTTTCAACCTTCGACATGCGCTTGCGCTCATTTTCAGTCAGATAACGCTTGCGCAGACGAATGCTCTGCGGCGTGATTTCGACCAGCTCATCGTCGTCAATGAACTCCACCGCTGATTCCAGCGTCAGCTTGATCGGCGTGGTCAGGCGCACAGCCTCATCCGTTCCGGATGCACGGACGTTCGTTAGCTTCTTGCCCTTGATCGGGTTCACCACCAGATCGTTGTCGCGGCTGTGGATGCCGATGATCATGCCTTCGTACAGTTTGTCGCCCGGGCTGACAAACATGCGACCGCGATCTTCCAGGTTCCACAACGCATAGGCAACAGCCTCGCCGTTTTCCTGTGAAATCAGCACGCCATTGTGACGGCCAGGCATATCCGGCTTGACCGGTGCGTAGTCGTCGAACACGTGCGACATCAGGCCGGTACCACGAGTCATGGTCATGAAGTCCGACTGGAAACCGATCAGGCCACGCGCCGGAATGTGGTATTCGAGGCGGGTACGGCCCATGCCGTCCGATTCCATGTTCACCAGCTCACCGCGGCGGCGGCCGATTTCTTCCATGATTGCGCCCTGATGGCCGTCTTCCAGATCGATGGTCAGGTTCTCGTACGGCTCGCATTTTTCGCCGTTGATTTCCTTGTAAACCACACGCGGCTTGGCCACGGCCATTTCGAAGCCTTCGCGGCGCATGTTTTCCAGCAGAATCGTCAGGTGCAGTTCACCACGGCCGGAAACGCGGAAAATGTCGGCATCGCTGGTGTCTTCAACACGCAGTGCCACGTTGGTCAGCAGCTCCTTGGTCAGGCGATCGCGGATCTGGCGACTGGTAACGAACTTGCCTTCAGTGCCGGCCAGCGGTGAGCTGTTGACCATGAAGTCCATGGTCAGGGTCGGCTCGTCCACCGACAGCATTTCCAGGCCAACCGGATTGTCCTTGTCGGCAATCGTCACGCCGATACCGATTTCCTCGATACCGGAAATGATCACGATATCGCCCGCTTCAGCGCCGTCTACCGGCACACGCTCCAGACCCTGAAAACCCAGCACCTGGTTGATGCGGCCCTGGCCAACCTGCTCGTCGCCTTTCATCACGGCAACCGCCTGACCCGGCTTGATACGGCCGTTGGCAACACGGCCAACACCGAGGCGGCCGGTGTAAGTCGAGTAGTCGAGTGCCGAAATCTGCAATTGCAGCGGCGCTTCGGAATCGCCCTTGGGCGGGTTGACGTGTTTCAGCACGGTTTCAAACAGCGGGCTCATGTCGGTGGACTCTTCGGCCATGTCCAGCTTGGCAAAACCGTTCAGCGCCGACGCGTACACCACCGGAAAATCCAGCTGTTCATCGGTCGCACCCAGCTTATCGAACAGGTCGAAAGTCTGGTTGATCACCCATTCCGTACGCGCGCCGGGGCGGTCAATCTTGTTGATCACCACGATAGGGTGCAAGCCCAGCGCCAGCGCCTTCTTGGTCACGAAGCGGGTCTGCGGCATCGGGCCTTCGACCGCATCGACCAGCAGTACCACACCGTCAACCATGCCCAGCACGCGCTCCACCTCGCCGCCAAAATCGGCGTGCCCCGGTGTATCGACGATGTTGATGTGGGTGCCTTTGAAATTTACCGCAGTGTTCTTGGCCAGAATGGTAATGCCGCGCTCTTTTTCCAGGTCATTGCTATCCATCACCCGTTCGGCGATTTGCTGGTTTTCACGGAAGGTACCGGCCTGATGCAGCAGTTTGTCAACCAGGGTGGTTTTCCCATGGTCAACGTGGGCGATGATGGCAATATTACGAAGGGCGCGCGACATATCTGGATGACTCTATACATGAAAAAAGGGGCGCATTGTAACACAGCCCCTATGACATTCATCTTAAAAACGGATCGCTTTCTGCTGAAAAATCCGTTGATTACCTCAAGAATCATCCTGCACGGGAATAGCCTGGTTCAGCTTTTGCGCAGCCTGCCAGCAAGCCACATTCCGGCAGCCATGGCACAGACGAACAGCATTGCGCCCGCATCACCGCTGGCTGCCGCTACCATTCCGGGTCCTGGACATACCCCCAGCAGCCCCCATCCCGCGCCGAACAGGATGCTTCCCACGATCAGGGGCTGATCGACTGGCAGCCGGTTTGGCAGGCAAACGGTCTCCCCACTCATCGCCTTGCCGCGCCGTCTGATCCAGGCATACGCCGGCATGGCCACAGCAATCGCTGCAGCCATCACCAGCGCCAGGGCCGGGTTCCACTCGCCTGCGATATCGAGGAACGCACGCACATTGGCCGGATTGGTCATGCCTGAGAGAATCAGGCCACCGCCGAACAAGCCCCCAGAAAGACCGGCAACCAGTACGGAAGACCTCATAGCACATGCCCCGCCACAAAACGTACCCCGATCGCAGCACCCATGAACAGCAGCGTTGCTACCAGCGAACGGCGCGACAGGTTGGCCATGCCGCACACACCATGCCCGCTGGTACACCCGGCAGCCAGATGAGTACCAACCCCGACCAGCAACCCACTGCCCAGTAACACGGGCCAGTTTGCTGCGACGGGCAGCGGCGCAGAGCTCCAGCCATGCCAAATTCCTGGCGCACACAAGCCGGCCAGGAAAGCCAACCGCCAACCGGAAACACCGATCCGGCCACGCAGCGCACGGGATGCAATACCACTGATCCCGGCCACCCTCCCATTGGCAGAAATCAGCAGCGCAGCAGCAAGTCCGATCAGGCCTCCTCCTGCAATCAGTCGAACCAGTTCTGTCGAAGTCATGACCGATATTCCGGAGGTGCCGCGCGCTCGAACACCGCAATCGATTCAACATGCGCGGTATGCGGAAACATGTTCACGACCCCGGTCTGCAGCAAGCGGTATCCTTTGGCATGCACCAGAACGCTGGCATCGCGCGCCAGGGTTGCCGGGTTGCATGACACATAGACAATACGCCGTGGAGCATTGTCGCCAAGCGATTTGACCAGCTCGACTGCGCCATCGCGCGGCGGGTCGATCAACATCTTGTCGAATTTCCCCAATGCCGCCAGGCTTGCCTCTGTCGCCTCGAACAGGTTGGCCACAGCGAAGTCGACCATCCCTGTCAGGCCGTTGAGTGCCGCGTTGCTCCTGGCACGCTCGACCAACCCCTGACTGCCCTCGATGCCAAGCACGGTCGCCCCGCGCCGGGCCATCGGCAGGCTGAAATTGCCTAATCCACAGAACATATCGGCAACGCGCTCTCCAGGCAGGGGGTCGAGCAAGCGAATGGCCCGCCCGACCAGTACACGATTGATCTGCGGATTGACCTGGGTAAATTCGGTCGGCCGGAACGGCATGACAATATTGAATTCCGGCAGCGAGTAGCTCAACGCCTGTGCGTCGAGCGGATAAAACGGGTACGCAGTGTCCGGGCCTTTTGGCTGCAGCCAGAACTGAACTCCGTGTTTATCCGCATAATCACGCAGGCACTGTTCATCATCGGCATCCAGTGGCTCCATGATGCGCAACACCATTACGTCAACCCCATCTCCCAAAGCCAGCTCCACCTGCGGCATCCGGTCGCGGATGCTTAAGCGGCCGATCAGTTCGCGAAGGGGAATCAGCTGGTTGCTGATCCGCTTGGGCAGGATGCGGCATTCGCGCATATCGGCAATGAAACTGCTGCGCTTCTCATGGAAGCCAACCAGCATGCTGCCCTTTTTTGCCACATAACGTGCCGACAGACGAGCCCGGAACCGGTATTCCCAGGCCGGTCCGTAGACTGGAGGCAGCAAAGTGTCTGCGCGAACCCGGCCAATGTGCCAGAGATTATCCTCAAGCACTCTTTGCTTGGCCGCGACTTGTGCCGATGGCTCAAGGTGCTGCATTGAACAACCGCCACAGAAACCAAAGTGCGGGCACTGCGGTTTGACCCGCGAAAAACTCTCCCGCAGGACATGTACCGCCTGAGCGTTTTCGAATGCAGGTTTCTTGCGATAGGACTGATACACCACCTCTTCAAAAGGCAGCGCACCATCAATAAAAATGGCTTTGCCATCGACATGGGCAATACCATGCCCCTCGTGGTCAAGCGACTCAATCGTTGCGTTTGGCATTCGTACAGGGAAGAAAAAAGGGAAATTCTAGCAGAACAGGCTGACCGCCAAGACATCCGTCTCGCTAAGCAAAGCGAAGCTTGGCAACCAGCACCGCACCGGCCAGCAACAAGGTCACCATATTGGCGGCAATGATGGGCAAGGAGCCAATCAATAATCCGTATGCCAGCCACAATCCGACCCCGCAAACAAAGATCGAATACATGCCCAGCGAAATATCCTTTGCAGAACGGGAGCGATAGACCTGCACCACCTGTGGAACGAACGCCAGCGTGGTACAAAAACCCGCGAGCAACCCAATCCATTCCTCCCAATTCATCCTTCTCTCCCTGTTCAGCGCAATTTGCTGCGCAAACCGCTGACCGATGGCAATAAAGCCAGTTCAGCCTGCAACCTGGCATGGGCGCTGGCAATGCTATCAATCGGCAGCCCGCCACGCATGGCCTGCTGAGCCACCCACAATGCCTGCTGCGCAGCCTGTTGCTCGGATGTTTCCGTGCGAAAAGCCACATCCGCCAGAATCGATATCTCATCCGGGCGAACCTCGGCCATGCCACCCGTGATGTAAATCAACTGAACCAGTCCGGATTCATCAACCAATCGAACATGCCCCGGTACCAGCATCGTTAGCAACGGTGCATGCCCTGGCAACACCCCAAGCTCGCCGTTCCGGGCGGGAAGCACGGCAAAACGAACCGGGCCACGATAAATATCTCCGGTTACCGAGACGACACCGACTCGAATCAGTCGCTGTGACGAAGGAAACTTCAAGTCCGCCTCGACTGAAACGCCTCAATGGCATTCAGCAGCAAGCCAAACAAGCGCTCATCGTCCATTCGGTCGCTGTTAACCACCAGATCAAAGGCACGCGGGTCATCCAGCTCCCGATGGAAATAATCCCAGATGAAGCGCCGCTTTTCGCGGTTGGCCTGCTCCGCCATACCGCGTGCAGTTGCGAAATCGACCCCCTCCCGATTGGCGATCCGCGCAGCACAATGGTCACAGCCACCCACAATCCGCAAGCGGAATACCGGGTGATTGGCCAGAATGATGTGCGCGCCCCGTCCTACGATTACGCCGCCCTGTTGCAGAATATTCAGGCAAAGATTCACCAGCTGCAGGTAGTACTGAACCTGTTCCTGCCGATGCAATGCCTGAAAATGGGTTAGCCATTGAGTCCAGTGAGGTCGGGCCTGCTCGTCCAACCTCGCAAGCAACGCAGCGTCAATCCCGGTACTGGCAGCGATCGAATCCAGCAGTGCCTGATCGTACAATGGCACACCAAGCGCGTGCGATAGCCGTCGGGCAAGGCTGCGCCCGCCACAGCCGTAGTCGTGTGACACGGTTACCACTGGCGAACGTTTGGTCTGGGTGCCGCGCAAATGCTCGACACGAATCAGCGCTTGCAATGTTTGGTGGATATCACCGGACATGATCCGACCCCCATTCAGGAAACCAAGGTTCAGGCAGCAAATACGCCCGTAGACAGATATCGGTCCCCACGGTCACAGACTATCGACACGATCGTGGCATGCTCAAGGCTCGCCGACAGCCGGAGTGCGGCGGCCAGCGCGCCTCCCGACGAAATACCCGCAAATATGCCCTCCTCCCGGGCCAGCCGGCGGACAGTGTCTTCGGCTTCTTGCTGAGTCACCTCCATGATCCGGTCAATCCGGCGAAAATCGCAAATTCCCGGCACATAGGCCTCAGGCCACTTGCGAATCCCCGGAATCTGGGCGCCATCGACTGGTTGGACGCCCACGATCTCGATCCCGGCGTTTTGCTCTTTCAGAAAACGGCCAGTCCCCATGATGGTGCCCGTCGTTCCCATGCTGCTAACAAAATGGGTGATTTGGCCGCCTGTATCACGCCAGATTTCCGGCCCAGTACCCTCGTAATGCGCCAGGGGATTATCCGGATTTCCGAACTGATCAAGGATGATACCCTTACCCTCCTCCTGCATCCGTTGAGCCAGGTCACGCGCGCCCTCCATGCCGACCTCTCGCGGCGTCAGAATGATCTCGGCACCATAAGCAGTCATGCTTTGTCGACGCTCAACAGACAGATGCTCGGGCATGATCAGTATCATCCGGTAACCCATCACCGCAGCAGCCATTGCCAGAGCGATACCAGTATTGCCACTGGTCGCCTCGATCAGCGTATCTCCTGGCCTGATCCGTCCTCGTTCAGCTGCACGGGTAATCATTGACAGGGCAGGCCGATCCTTGACCGACCCGGCCGGGTTATTTCCCTCAAGCTTGAGTAATAGGGTATTGCTCGTAAGTCCTGGCAAACGCTGCAACTTGACCAATGGCGTGTTGCCCACGAAATCCTGAAGGGTCTGGTACATGATGCGGGAAAATTGAAATTAAGAAGGAGCCGGGATTCTAACAGTCACCCCCGATTCTGGCGACGACTGGCTTGGCGCAGAGACAGCTCACCCGCCACACGAAACACGGGGCAAGTTCAGAGGGTGGTTAAATCAAGACTACGGAAGCTGGCCAGCCTTGCAGCCGAACGCCAGCACCAGAGCTAGGGAACAGCCCGGACTATTGCTGCTTTGTCGTGATAAGAGGCCGGGAGAAGCACTGTTGCCACGCATGGCAAAGAAAGGGATTGAAGGATATTCAAAATCAGAAAACGAGTTATACCATGTATCGCTTACCCTACTCGGCTACTGCAAAAATCCTGAATGACAAGAACGAAACGCTTTGTTTTCTGCCGGCGTCACAGCACACAGTTACCATTTAGGCTCAACAAACGGGATATGGATGGCTGATAACGTCGCATACCTGATCAGCCACCGACTCCCTGCCACAAACGCAACCGCCGGCCACCGCAAACACCATCACACGGCAACCATTCTGCGACAATGAAGGTTATTTCTTGGCGATAGGAGCGACTGGCGCTGCGCCAGGCTTGGCGGGTGCAGCAGCAACCTTACCGCCGACGCTGATTTCACTCTTGATCTTGTTTAACGTTGCAGCCTTGATCCCGGGAACCTTGGTCAAATCCTCTGCCGACTTGAATGCGCCATTTTTCTGCCGATATTCAACAATGGCCTTGGCCTTGGCCGGCCCGATGCCGTTTACGCCTTCCAGCTGCTGCTGGCTTGCAGTATTGATGTCAACCGCGGCGAATGCCGATGCAGTAAAAGCGAAAGCACTCACCAGAGATAGCAACATTTTCTTCATGGGGAAACTCCTGACATAACAGCAATTCAAGAAATATCCGATTGTCAACAACGCCAACAATCAGCTGACCGGAAACCGCCGGCCATCGTTCAGGCTAAGAAAGGTAACCGAAAATATCAAGCCGACAACGCAAGTATCTATTGAAAGCAATGGGAGCAAGTCGGGCATAAATGATCGTCGCGAGCCAAATAAGGGTGTAAGAATTTTTGTGTAAACGGTCCCCTTGCAGGAAACTGCAACATTGC